>NZ_QROQ01000012.1:0-37774 GCF_003475115.1 Collinsella sp. AF37-9
AGGCGGGGCATGCCCCGCCTCTTACACCACATCTCTGCGCGCTACCTCTTGCTTTTGGACAAATAGGGATTTTCGGCACTCATTACAAGGAAATTTGCTGCTACTAAATTGGTGACAGTACTCATATTTGGCATTTTTTGCACACAGAGGTCCCGAGGGGGTTCCGAGGGGTCGCGGTTTCGCCCTTTTTGCGCCGAAGCGATACACTGGTACCGTTTGATTTCTTCGCTCAAGGAGGATGCGCATGGCGTGTACAACGATTTTGGTTGGTAAGAACGCGAGCTACGACGGATCGACGCTTGTCGCCCGCAATGAGGACTCGTCCAACGGAGTGTTTGAGCCCAAGCGCATGCGCGTAGTGCATCCCGACGAGCAGCCGCGCGTCTACACGAGTGTCCTGAGCCACCTGACCGTTGAGCTGCCCGACAATCCCATGCGTTACACAAGCGTCCCCGACGTTGTCCCGGGTCACGGCATTTGGGCCGAGGCCGGATTCAACGAGCTCAATGTTGGCATGTCCGCAACCGAGACGCTCACCACCAACGAGCGCGTCCGCGGCGCCGATCCGCTCGTAGACTATGTGCCCGCCAAGGGCAACGAGGGCGAGGACGGCTATGTGCCGGCGCAGCCCGGCGGTCTGGGCGAGGAAGACATGGTGACCCTGGTGCTGCCGTATGCCAAGTCCGCCCGCGACGGCGCGCGTATCCTGGGCGACCTGCTCGAGCGCTACGGCACCTACGAGAACAACGGCATCGCCTTTAGCGACGTTGACGAGATCTGGTGGCTCGAGACCATCGGCGGCCATCACTGGATCGCCAAGCGTGTGCCCGACGACGCCTACGTGACCATGCCCAACCAGCTGGGTATCGACAGCTTTGACCTGGACGACGCCGAGGGCGCCCAGGCCGACCACATGTGCTCCGCCGACCTGCGCTCCTGGATGGCCGAGTGGCATCTGGACCTGACGCTGGGCGTCGAGGGCGACGGTCCCGCCGCGGTCTTCAACCCGCGCGAGGCCTTTGGCTCGCACAGTGACGGCGACCACGTCTACAACACGCCGCGCGCCTGGTACATGCAGCGCTGCCTCAATCCCAGCGATGTGTGGGACGGTCCCGACGCCGACTACACGCCCGAGAGCGATGACATCCCCTGGAGTCGCGTGCCCGAGCGCAAGGTGACCATCGAGGACATCAAGTACGTGCTTTCGAGCCACTACCAGGGCACGGAGTACGACTGCTACGGCAGCAAGGGTACGCCCGCCACGCGCGGCGCCTATCGTCCCATCGGCATCAATCGCAACAGCCAGCTCGCCGTGCTGCAGCTGCGCCCCTATGCACAGCCGGCGTATCGCGCCGTGCAGTGGATGGCGTTTGGCTCCAACTCGTTTAACGCACTCGTGCCGCTGTACGCTAATGTCGAGACCATGCCCGAGTACTATGCCGACACGCAGGCTCGCGTGACGTCCGAGAATTTCTATTGGGCAAATCGCCTGATCGGTGCCTTGGCCGATGTCCGCTTCCATGAGTGCGGTCGCGCGGTCGAGGATTATCAGGAGAAGGTCGGCGGCATGGGCCACAAGCAGATTCACGACGTTGACGCTGCCGTAGCCGCGCTGCCCGAGGCCGAGGTGCCTGCCGAGCTCGCGCACGCCAACGAGGCCTTTGCCGAGCTCGTGCGCGTGGAGACCGATGCCCTGTTGGGCAAGGTGCTCTACACCACGAGCTGTGCCATGAAGAACTCCTTCGCGATGAACGACAACGTGAGGTAAAAGCCGCATTGCAGCGAGCGAGCGGGACAAACGCCGTCAAAGGCTTTGCCCCGCTCGATTTCTATCTTGGCGGTAAAACGATTTTGTGTCGTTCACCCAATCTTGGGTACAAGAAAGCCAATGCAGTTGTTCACGATTGGAGCCAACCATGGTTATGAAATTCGATCAGCTTGTTAACGGTGCCATCAACGTGGGCTTTGGCGCTGCCGCCGTTGCTGTCGAAGGCGGCAAGAAGGTCCTCGACGACCTTAACACCAAAGGCGAGCAGGTCCGCAAGGACACCGCCACCCCCGATATCGCCCGCAGCGTGTCCGACATGTTCGAGCAGGCCGGCGGTACCATCTCCGATCTGACCGAGCGTCTGGGCGTGCAGGGCGAGACCGCGGCCCAACGCGTGCTCGACGAGCTCATTCTGGCTCGCGTCCGCGTTATGACCGCGCCCGAGCGTACGGCCTTCCTGGCCCATGTGCGCGACATCGTCGATTCGGTCGAGGACAACGTGACCTCGGTGCCCGTCGAGTCCGTTGAGCCCGACGATGCGAAGGATACCGAAGAGGCCGAGTAGCAGCGCAGATGGCAGATTCCACCACCGATTACAACAATCTAGATCCCTTGGGTGACGAGGCGGCGGTTGTCGATGAGGTCGACGCCGCCGTCTCGGGCGCTCGCAAGAAGCCGCGCGCTGTCGATATGGTGCCAGAGGAGCCCGACGCGATGGCGCCGGACGAGGAATACCAGCTCACGCCGGCGGGTCGTCGCGAACGCATCGGGCAGATTGTTCGCCTGGTCAAAAAGTACCGTGTGTGGGATAACCTCACGCCGGTTCGTTTGCGCCGCCTGCTCGAGGAACTCGGCCCCATGTTCGTCAAGATGGGGCAGATTCTGGCCAACCGGTCCGAGATTCTGCCGCAACGCTTTTGCGACGAGCTGCGTCGTCTGCGCTCCGACGTGGAGCCGGTGCCGTACGAGGTCGTACTCAGTTGTCTGGAAGAAGAATATGGCCTGCGCCTGGGGGAGATGTTCGATGCGATCGACCCCAATCCGCTTGGTAGCGCATCGCTCGCGCAGGTGCACCGCGCTCGTCTGGTGACGGGCGAGGACGTGGCCGTCAAGGTGCAGCGCCCCGGTGCGCAGCAGGTTATGGCACAGGACATCGATATCATCCGCTCGGTGGTGCGTATCGTTTCCAAGTTCGTCAACACCGATCAATTCGTTGACCTGCACGGCGTAGTCGAGGAGTTGTGGACCTCGTTTCGCGAGGAGACCAACTTTTTGGCCGAGGCCAAAAACCTCAACGACTTCTACGAGTTCCATAAGAGCGTTCATGGCGTGACGTGTCCTAAATCCTATCTGGACCTGTGCACCGAGCACGTGGTGGTTATGGACTACGTCGACGGCATTTCGATCGCCGATCCTGAACGCTTGGTGGCCGAGGGCTATGACTTGGAAAAGATCGGTGCCGCAATCGTCGAGGACTACTCGACGCAGGTGCTCGATGACGGCTTTTTCCATGCCGACCCGCATGCGGGAAACATTATTCTCAAGGACGGCATCGTTTACTTTATCGACTTGGGCATGGTCGGACGCATGTCGAGTCACGATCGCGGTATCGTCAAGGACATGATTTTCGCCGTGGCCGAGGGTGACGTGCCCAAGCTCAAGGATTCGCTCATGCGCTTCGCCGTGACGCGTGGCGACTCGGCTGAGCTCGATCATTCGGCCTTTTTGTCCGATTTGGACTTTATCGTGGCTGACTTTGCGGGCCTTGACCTGAAGGATCTGGATATCGGCGAGTTTTTGACCTCGCTGTTAAACCTGGCGCGCAAAAACGACGTTGAGCTGCCGAGCGTGGTAACGATGTTTGCCCGCGGCATGGTGACGCTCGAGGGCCTGCTGACTGAGTATATGCCCAACGTCAACATGATCCAGATAATCCAGACGCATATCAAAAACGAGAAGAGCACCTATGCGCGCGTGCGTGATATGGGACGCGATCTTGCCGCGAGCAGCTATCGCGCGGCAAAAGGCTCGCTCGAGGCGGCCGAGTATCTGGGCTTGGCTTCGCGTATGCTCACGCGCGGCCAGCTTAAGGTGAACACGCAGATCATGAGCAGCGATAAGGCGCTGCGACAGCTGGGCGGAATTATCGACCGCATGTCGATGGCAATTGTGATCGCCGGTCTGTTTATCGGTTCGTCGGTGGTGTACTACGCACGCATCGAGCCGGTTGTGTTTGGTATCCCAGTCATTGGCTTTATGGGCTACGTGAGCGCGCTGGTGCTGGCGCTTATGCTGGGCCGCAATATCTGGCTCAACAGTCACGGCGGCAAGCACTAGAGGCTGCGACCGTCACCGCATTTTCCTATCGCAAACAATAGTTTTTACCTTGGGCTTCGCCTGCGTGCGAGGCCCTTTTGCGTGCTACCATATCGACGGTAATAATCGATGGTCTAGATGGTGGTGCGGAGACGCACGAATGCGCGGTTTTCCTGCGCGTTTGGGAGAATCGGGGTGCAAGTCCCCAGCTGTACCAGTAACCGTAATTCCTCTTGGCTCGGGATGTTCGCGTCGCAGATCGGACGACGTGCCCGAGTCGTTAAGGTTAAGTCGGATCGCCTCCCATCTTGCATGCGGCTGCGGCGTATGCCGCCGGTGTGCATAGGGCTCTGGAGGGAAGGGGGACCCCGATGGGGGAACTCGAGCGCAACATGCGCGATGACGTGGGGCAGCCTCAAGGCAACGCTCCAAGTACAGACAGTAGGAGACAAATGGATATGTTTGTGGACGAGCGCCAGCGCGTCTCGCATCGCCGAGGCGCAATTGCGCGCGGCGTAGCCAAGCGCGGCCTGGTGGCATTCCTGGCCTTCGCGATGGCCTTTGGCACCACGCCGGCTCAGCTGTGGGCCGAGGGCGCCGAGGGCATTGCCGAGGCTGTGGCTCAGGCTGCGACGCCGGACGAGGGTGCAGCGCTTGCGGGCGGTGCCGCCGAGCAGAGCGGCGCCGAGGTTTCAGATTCTGGGAGCACGCCCGCAGCTAGTGCCGCCACAACAGGGGCGGCAGCTGGCGACGAAGGCTCGGCGACGGGGGAGAACCCTGCCGCGAGTGAGCAGTCTTCGACGGTAGCCGCTGACCAAGCAAGATCTGCCGCCGCGGCTGCCGTCCAGACGGAGAGCCCGACAGAAACCGGCGATGTCGCCAAGAAGCAAGTCGAGGTCTCGTTCTCGATTATCGGCACCGATGCCGACGGCAAGGCTCAGACCTGGGTGGCACCTACGCAGCTCAAGCTTGACGAGGGCGCGACGGCTGCGGATGCCTTTATTAAGCTGCAGGAGAAGACGGGCTTCGAGGCGGACTACGATCCGAACACGGCATACGGGTTCTACCTCAAAAGCATCACATCCCCGAGCGATGGCCGCACGCTTGCCTACGATCCGACGACTTATGCCTTCTGGCAGCTGTTCGTCGATGGCGCGTCTTCCTCGGTTGGCGCGAGCAGCGTCAAGCTCACCCAGGGGCAGAAGATTGAGTTTGCCTATACGGCTGGTAGCGTGTCCCCTGTCGTTAAGGACCAGGTTGCCGCTAATGTGACCGTCATTGGTCGCGATGCCCAGGGCAAGACTCAGACTTGGGTCGATAACGCGCAGTATGTGGTGACGTCCGGCTCGAGCGCACTTGACCTTACGAAGGTCGCGCTCGAGGCGAATGGCATCGACGCCGTTGCTGCGGGCTCCTTCATTCTGAGCCTTAAGTACAACGGCGTTGAGCTGGGTACGCCGTTCGATTATTCGACCTGTTGGCAGCTGTTCATCAACGGCAAGTCGAGTGACTATACGGCGGACAATGTCACCATCCATGCCGGCGATACCGTTACGTGGTTCTACGGTGGCTGGGGCGACCAGCTGCCCTCCGATTCTGTCCATGCTTCTGTTCAGGTACTTGGTAAGGACAAGGACGGCAAACAGCAGGTTTGGGCCTCGACGGGCCAGACGAGCCTCAAGGCAGGATCCACTGCTAGGGATCTGTTGGAGCAGACTGGTCTTGAACTCAAAGCTACAGAAGAGTCTTGGGGCTGGTACCTCAGGGGCATTACCTCGCCGCTTGATGGTGAGACCTATTGTGGCTCTGATGCTGCGACCAATAGCTATTGGCGCTTCTACGTAAAGGGCAAGTCCGACGTAAAGTACAAGTTCGCCGACGTTGGCGCCGGTGCCTACAAGCTCCATGAGGGTGACGCCGTCACCTTTATGTATGCTGGCGACAGCGATGCCCTTCCTGGCCAGGTTCTTGGGTCTGTCGATGTTATCGGTCCCGATGTCAACGGCAACAATACTCGCTGGGGCTCGGCAAGCAATGTTTCCCTGCCCGAAGGCTCTACGGCCCAGGACCTTATCGAAGCGGTTCTGAAGGCAAAGGGCGTTACGTACAACGGCTCCCAGAGCGGTGAGTACTGGTTCCTCAATTCCATCGACTCGCCGTTCGGAGGCAAGACGTACGGCTATGATGGTGCGACCAATAAATACTGGCATCTGTATATCAATGGAGAGCCCTCCTTACTCTGCGCCAATCAGATTACGCTCAAGAGCGACGATAAGGTTACGCTTGCCTATACCACCGACGATTCGCCCATGCCCGATCCCGACAAGATTGTCGTGGACCCGAGTGCGACGACTCCTGATTGGGATGCCGAGTGGGCCGGCTACGGCAACAGTGGCAACGGTTCGACCGTAACGGATGC
The DNA here is from genome assembly GCF_003475115.1 of Collinsella sp. AF37-9. NCBI lineage: Bacteria > Bacillati > Actinomycetota > Coriobacteriia > Coriobacteriales > Coriobacteriaceae > Collinsella > Collinsella sp. AF37-9. The sequence goes on from NZ_QROQ01000012.1 coordinate 6,504, forward strand.
CAAGACGCCTGCGCAGGCCGCTGGTCTTAAGTGGGCCTTCGATTGGAAGGCCGAGTCTGGCCAGCAGTATGCCAACTGCAGCGAGCCTGTCATTGCTAACGGTTTTGTGTACATCGCGACCGAGAACGAGCTCATTAAGATCGATTCGTCCACGGGTAAAAAGGTTGCCTCTGCGCCGCTTGCCTCCAAGGTGAGCTATACCTCTCGTCCGATCTATACCAATGGCCTTATCATCGTTCCGCTCAACGGCGGTGCGGTCCAGGCGATTACTGCGGACAAGCTGATCTGCAAGTGGCTGACGCCAGGTTTGACGGACTTGACGCAGAGCTCCTGCACCGTGGTTTCGGATGGCGAGTACGTCTATGTTGGTACGATCGATATTTCGTATGACGAGAACTACAACGCGACCTACGGCAACGGCTCCCTGAAGCGTATCAAGATTGCCACGGGCGAAGTCTCTTGGCAGAACATTGACCCTTCCGAGGGCTATTATTGGACTGGTGCTGCGCTGACGGATAAGTACACCATTGTTCCTACGAGCGCGGGCACGCTTAAGTGCATTGATAAGACGACGGGCGATGTCGTTTCGACTATGAAGCTCGGTGCTCTCGCGAACGCCGACTGTGTCGCCGATCCGTCCAATGGTTCGACCTTCTATCAGATGACGCACGATGGAAAGCTCCATGTGATTTCGCTTTCGGCGAAGGGCGTACTAAGCGAGCAGAAGACGGTCGACCTGGGTCTTACTAATAACATGAGCGCACCGGCGGTGGCTGGCGAAAACTTGATTGTCGGCGGACAGACGGCTACTGGCTCTGCTCTGGCTCTCTATAATCTGAAGACCGGTAAGACCACGATGGTCACCGCTGCTGACGGTAAAGAACTGCCGGCCGGATTTAACGGTATTGCTGCTACTCCGCTGGTGAGTGTTCAGGGCGGCAAGACCTACGTGTACTTCACCGTGAACAGCGCGGATAGCAAGGATTACGTCAACTACTCTGCTGGTGGTGGCGTGTATCGCTATACGCTCGGCGACGCAGAGGCGACGCAGATTTATGATGCGGCCGGCCATTACCAATACTGTGACTCTCCGGTCATTGCCGATGCTTCTGGCAACCTCTACTACATCAATGATTCGGGCATGCTGTTCAAGCTCGGGGCTGTTGAGTCTTGGACGGTTGCCTTTAATTCCAACGGCGGGTCTGCTTGCGACACTAAGTTTGTGGCTACGGCCGACGGCAAGCTGGTCAAGCCGGCCGATCCGACGCGCGATGGCTACACTTTCGGCGGTTGGTTCACCGATGAGGCTTGCACGCAGGCGTATGACTTCAGTACGCCGGTGACGGCCGATCTGACGCTGTATGCCAAGTGGACCAAGAATGCCGTTAACCCTGGCGGCAATGGCGGTTCTGGCACTAATGGTGGCAACGGTGGCGCTGGCAACGGTTCCGGCGCTGGCGCTGGCACTGGCACTGGCACTGGCACGGGTTCCGGCTCCGGCACGAAGGGCCAGCAGGCCGGCGGCGCTATCGCCCCGGGTCAGAAGCCGGTGACCAAGACGACGGTGTCGACCAAGACCGAGACCAAGGACAACAAGTCCGACAAGAAGGACTCCGATAAGTCCGATAAGAAGGACGAGAAGAAGTCTGACAAGAAGGACAGCAAGTCCGACAAGAAGTCCGATTCCAAGTCCGATACGGGTGCTGCTTCCACGACCACTGCTAAGAAGTCCTCTAGTGCTTCCGAGCAGGAGACTGGCACCAACCCGCTCGCCATCGTTGGCATCGCCGCCGGCGTCATCGGTCTCGCCATCGTCGGCGTGTTCGTGTTCACCAAACGTCGGTAGGTGAGGGCTGTGTCCAATAAATCCAAGGACGCTGACCCCAAGCAACCAGATTCCTCGTTTATCCAGCTTGACGATGCAAAGCAAAAGGGCGCCGCTTCGGCGGCGTCCGCCCCTCGCCGCAAGGCGCTCCTCGGCGTTCTGATTGCCGCATGCACCATTCTGATCGTCGTCTCGCTGGGTTTCGTCCATCCTTCCGCAAGCGGTGCCTGGTCTATCGACTGGATCATTCAGGCCGTGACGGGGGAGAGCGTCGTCACCAAGGACACCAAGGCGTCTGGCTCGTCTGCCGCTTCGGGCGAGGCCAGTTCCAAGGATTCCAAGTCATCGAATGACGCAAAAGATGAGTCCAAGCATTCTGATGAGTCCAAGTCCAAGGACGATTCCGAGTCTTCAAACAAGGAATCGGACAAGAACTCGGATAACAAGAAGTCCGAGGACCAGGACGGCAAGAAGTCTGGCGATAAATCCGCTGCCCAAAATACGGGAGCCGGTGATACTTCCAATGCGTCTGGCGGTGCTTCTTCGGGCGGTGGCCAGTCGTCTGATGGAGTTTCATCCTCTAATGGTGGAAACGCCTCCTCGGGCGGCCAGAGCGGCTCGCAGGAGTCCAGCTACGTAACAGTGACGGTTTCGGTCACATCGAGCGCTGTGGGCAATCCTGTGTCTTCTGGTGGCACCTTTACCTTTAACGAAGGCGCTACCGTCTACGATGCCCTGTGCGCGCTGGGCCTTTCTGTCAACGCACATGGCTCGTCGTACGGCACGTATGTCTCCGCGATTGGTGGTTTGGCCGAGAAACAGTACGGCGGTACGAGCGGCTGGATGTACTCCGTCAACGGCACAACGCCCATGACGGCCTGCAGCAACTACGTTCTCTCCAACGGCGACAACGTGGTCTGGTATTACGTTACAGGCTAGAGGCCTCGACATAGCGCGCCAGACGGGCGGTTCGGACAAACATCCGGGCCGCCCGTTTTTCATGCGAATGGGATTGGGTCGCCGGGTCTCTCGGCAAACAAAAACCGGTTGGAACGGGAATTCCAACCGGTTATACATTCAAGCAAATAATGAATCGACTACGACCGTGCGCCCTCGAGGAAGAAGCGGCGGCTGAAGTAGTTGTACCAGGTGACGAGGAACGTGGCGATGGCCTTCATGGCCTGGTAGCCGATGCTCAAAAACGTGACGCCCACAAACATGTATAGGTCGTTGAGGCCCAGGCCGATCACCGACAGGATGGTGAAGATCGTGAACTCGCGCTTGCGGCTCATGCCCTCGCGGTGGTCGAACACGTACTTCATGCTGAGCCAGTAGTTGACCACGACGGACGTGGTAAACGAGACCGTGGTGCTCATCAAAAAGTCGAGGTGAAACAGCTCGACAAGCGCAATGAGCATACCCCAGTCGATGCCAAAGGAGATAAGACCCACGACAGCGAACTTGAGGAACTGCTTGGTATGAGGTTGTGCCAGTGCCTTGCGCACGTAATCACATCCAATGCGTTGATGAATCGAGCAGAGGATACTTTAGAGCTTTTGCAAGGGAAGCGTAAGGTCTTTGCCAAGAACTATACGAACTCGCCAAATTTTCAAGAGCTAATCCGCAAACGTTGAAAATTTGCCCGTAAACGAGCAAAGCCCACGAACAACACAGCGCTTGACGCGCGTCATCCGTGGGCATTGTAAAGCTGTAAGGTTGCGAGTTACTTGGTCTCATCGCCTTCCAGGAAGATCTTTCGGGTCACAAAGTTGTAGACCATGACAAGCGCGGTGGCGCAGATCTTGGCGATATTGGCCTCGAGTCCCAGGCCGGCGTTGAGTGTCAACACGATACCGTCGTTGAGTGCCAGGCCGATCACGGACAGCACGACAAAGATAATGAACTCGCGGCGGCGGCTCATGCCTTCCTTGTGCGCAAACACGTACTTCATGCTGGCGACGTAATTAAAGATGAGTGAGATGATAAAGCCGCTGGTGTTGGCGATTAGGATGTTAAGGCCCAGACCGTAGTGGAGCAGATTCATGATGCCAAAGTCGATGACCGTGGCGACGATGCCGACGACGCCAAACTTCATGATCTGCGCAAGGAGCTTCTGCATGGTACCTGCCTTAGGGTGGCGCCGGGACGCCGTGGGGATGATAAACTCAGCAAGTTTAGCCAATCCCCACGGGTGGTGCTAGGCGCGCTCCTCGATAGCACCGTTTCTATATGCATCGAGCAGCTGGCGCAGGTCTTGGATCTGGCTGCGGATCTTGGCTCCGGAATCGGTGTCGCTCACCATGCGGCGACGGTCTGCTTGGTCAAAACGGTTGGTCTCGCTTTCGATGTCCACGTTGCGCGTGAGTGCCTCGGCAACCGTCGTAAAGGCCCGGTGCGACTTGAGGCGGCAGCCGCGCGAGCTCGAGATGAGCGTATAGCCGGCGATACCCGTCTTGGGGTGGTAGGCGCGGCAGAAGCCGCCATCGATGACCAGCAGCTTGCCCTCGGCGCGGATGGGCTGCTCGCCCTTGGTGGTCTTGACGGGCGTGTGGCCGTTGATGATGTGACCGGTCGGTGAGCATGCCATGGGCGCGACGCCAAACTCGCGCATGATGTCATTGCAGACCGAGGGCGACTTGGTAAGCGTAAAGTACGGGTCCATCGGCTCGACCCAGGTGCTCTTATCGGCGATATAGGCGCGCTCAAAGGTGCGCACCAGGCGTCCGCTGGCGGGTGAGTTAAAGCCAATCCACAGGTACCACATCCAGTCGAGAGCGTCGCGGTCGCCCACGCGCCAGGCGCGGCGGGCGATGTGGTCGCAAAAATCGAGATAATCGCGGCCAGCGTGCCAGGTGCCCAGGCAGTTCATGCTGCTAAAGGTGCCGTCTTCGTTGAGCGGCACGCAGCCATGGAACAGCAGGTTGCCGTTGGCGACCTTGTATATCGAGCCGTGGGAATAGAGGAAATCGATATGGCGATGCAGGTGATCGGCGGTGACAAACTCGGACACGAGCTTGTCGATGATGTGCTGCTCCTGGGGCGTGAGCGTATAGGGGTCCGTCGGGTCGACGGTGGGGAAGTCGTTGGTCGTGAGCGGCCACACGCTGCCGTCGGCGAGCGTGACCGTGCCGGTGTCGTGGTCGATCTTGTCGAGTAACAGGCGGTCGGTCATGTCGAACTCGGGATGGCGCTGGATAATCTGACCCTCGAGCTTAAAGAGCAGCACGTTGATGGCCTTGATCAGCGGGGTGATGGACTCACCGGCGGTGTAGGTGGCATCGGCAAAGGCGACAAGCTCACGCAGCGAGATGCCGTAGTCGTTCTCCAGGATCTCGTAGTTGTCGTAGCGTAGGTTGTTGCGCAGCACCGTGGCGATGCAGGCGGGCTCACCGGCCGCAGCGCCCATCCACAGCAGGTCGTGGTTGCCCCACTGGATGTCGAGTGAATGGTAGGTGAGCAGGCGGTCAATAATCTTGGCCGCGCCGCCACCGCGGTCGAAGATGTCGCCCACCAGGTGCAGGTGGTCGACGGCCAGGCGCTTGATGAGCGAGGCAAGCGACTCGATAAAGTCGTCGGCGCTTGCGGTCTCCAGGATGGACTCCACGATGCGCTCGTGATAGCGCACGCGATAGTTGTTCTCGTCCGGGTGCGTGTGCAACAACTCGTCGATGATATAGGCGTAATCGCGTGGGATGGCCTTACGCACCTTGGAGCGCGTATAACGGCTCGAAAGCGAGCGGGCAACCATAATGAGTTGGTCAAGCATCGTCTTGTACCAGGTGGGCGAGTCCTCGCGCTGGCTGCGGACCAGCTCGATCTTCTCGCGCGGGTAGTAGATGAGCGTGCACAGCTCGCCCTTCTCGTCAAAGGAGAGCGTTTCGCCAAAAATCTCGTCGACATGCTCGCGCACGACGCCCGAGCAGTTGTTGAGGATGTGCATAAAGGCTTCGTACTCGCCATGCACGTCGCTCATAAAATGCTCAGTGCCTTTGGGCAGGTTGAGGATGGCCGAGAGGTTGATGATCTCGGTAAACGCGGATTGCTCGGTGGGAAACTGTCTCGACAGCAGGCGCAGATACTTGAAGTCTTGCGGATTGCGATCGAATGCGACCATGAAACACCTTCCGATAGGGCTGGTAAAACTGATAAACAGCGTAAAACGTTTATCAGTATGCGCCGCTTTTGTTTCGATTGGGGATGGGCAGCCGAATTGTTAGCCGAACGGTTTGGTAAATCGATTTAGTGGAGGTAGATATGGCGGTTGAGTGGAGACGACAGAGGGTGTTTTCTCAGATATTTATGCGTGGGGCCGGTGGAGACGATGGTGGTAAAGATGTTCGCTATTTTTGGTTCGATTTGGTAAATAGTGGACATATGTACCGTATGTAGGCTCACTGTGCGATAATTTGCGCAGCAATGAGTAAGGAGCCTCATATGAGTGATTTTGTCCTGACCTGTGAATCCGCCGCCGACCGAACCCGTGAGTTCTTTGCGTCGCGCAATATCCCTGTCGTGTGTTTTCATTACGAGATCGACGATGTTGTCTATACGGACGATCTGTATCAGTCGATTACGCCGGACAAGTTTTTTGCCCAGATTGCCGCGGGCGCCATGCCCAAGACGTCTCAGGTGAGCGTGGGTGAGTACGAGGAGTTTTGGGAGCCGTTTGTTGCCGAGGGCAAAGACGTGCTGCACCTGACGTTGTCATCGGGTATTTCGGGCACGTATGGATCGGCCTGCGTTGCGGCGCAGATGCTCGCGGATCGCTATCCCCAGGGCGGCAAGGTGCGCGTCATCGATTCGCTGGCGGCGTCTTCGGGCTTTGGCCTGTTGCTGGAATATGCCGCCGACGTGCGCGATAGCGGGGCGTCACTCGACGAGACGGCCGCTTGGATCGAGGAGCACAAGCTCAACCTGCACCACTGGTTCTTCTCGACCGATCTGTCGAGCTACCTGCGCGGCGGTCGCATTTCGGCCGCGAGCGCGATCATCGGCACGGCGCTTAAGATTTGCCCGCTTATGACGGTCGATTGCGAAGGTGGGCTGTCGCCACGTGAGAAGATTCGCACTAAGAAGCGCGCGATTTCCGAGATGGCTAAGACCATGATGGCACACGTGCAGGACGGTGCGGATTATTCGGGTAAGTGCGTCATGTCGCACTCGGCGTGCCGCGAGGATGCCGAGGCAGTTGCGGCGCTGATCGAGGAACAGATTCCGCAGCTTAAAGGCAAGATTGAGATCAATAACATCGGTACTCTGATTGGCTCGCATACCGGACCTGGCACGGTGGCGCTCTTCTTTATGGGCGACAAGCGCGTGGATTAATTTGCCCCATCACATCGCTGCATGATTGCTCAAACGAAAACGGCCCGCCTCACGTTTGTGGGGCGGGCCAAGATGTTTTGCTAGCGTTTCTTTCCGCGGAAGAAGAAGCCGTGCAGTGACGGCTTGAGGCCGCGGTTGGCGCGACGCTCCTCGATATGATCGTGGATCGAAGCGACGCGCTCGATAACCTCGTCGGGAATCGGCACGTCGGGATTCATGTTCTCGACCTGGCTGACCTCGGCGGCGGCGACCTGGTCGATAATGGGCACATCGTCGTGCGAGATGACAGGCGTGGCGTCTTCTTTCATCTTGCGGTAGCGCTGCATCATGTCGGTCTGTAGCTGCTGGGCCGAAGGCGGTGTCCAGATGATGGCGTTGGCACCGGCGGCGATGGTCTCGCGGATGCTCTCGGGCGTCTTGCCGCCCGGCGCGATGAGCGGCAGGTTGGGATAGTGCTCGCGCAGTTCACGCAGGACCTGCGGCGTGTTTTTGCCAGCGGCGATGTTAAGAATCTTGGCGCCGGCGCGCACCTTGGCGTGAGCATCGTCGTCGCAACGTACGACCGTGGCGATGACGGGGATGTCGGCGATGTTGGTGATGTGCTCGACCATCTCGGCGGTGGCGGGGGAGTTGACCACACAGCCCGCCGCACCCTGCATCTCGGAGACGGCTGCCATCTGAACGGAGCGCTTGCCGGTGGTGGTGCCACCGCCCACGCCTACGAAGACCGGGCACTCGGCGACGGTCAGCAGCGCCTGCGTAATGGCGGGCTGCGGCGTGAAAGGGTAGACCGCAAAGACGGCATCGGCGTTGGAGTTGCGGATAACCGCGACATCAGTGGTGTAAATGAGCGACTTGATGCGGCGGCCGAAGAGCGTGAAGCCGCTGGCCTCCTCGATCTCGTCAGGCATGCGAAGGGCCGCCTTGCGCAGGCGCCCGTCGATGGGCAGCGGCTCCATGGGAAGCAGTCCGTTGGGGGTCACGGCTACCTGGGGTTCGGTGAACTCGTCTGCGAGCTCGACCTCGGAGAAATCGACCGAGGCGACAATGTCCTCGTGAACCTCGGCGGGAACATCGATGGGGGCTTGGTCGTTTGCCGTGACCGGCGTGTCGAAGGAGCTGGTGCCGACAAAGGCGTCGACGCGCTCGTTTAGGTCGTTGAGGGTATCCATGGACGCTCGATTCTATGCGATGGTGGTCGGCAGGGTGCCGGCAGCGCTGTGCTTGCTAAATCGTTTGACGAGTTGATTTTTCCCCGCCGCGCCATCCGTTAGACCGAAGGGCCGGCGAACGTGAAGGAGCTGTGGTGGCGGGAATCGAGGTGCTATCTTGAAAGTCCCGTATGCAAAAGAAAGGTGACGCGGTATGGAATTCTCGGCAATGTTGGGCTCGATTGGCCTGTGTGTGGGCGCAATCGTTGCCGCCGCGGTCATCTACTTTGTGGTCACGGCCATTAAGGGTAAAAGGGCCGAACGCAAGGAGCGCGCGATGCTTAAACAGCATCGCGACCAGCAGGGCAAACGCGCACGGAGATAGCTTGTTGAGTTTTGGATCCGTGCGCTAGCTGCGTTTTCGGATCAGGGCAATGTAGAAGCCCTCAAAGTCGCGGCTAGGCGGAATGGTGAGCGTGCCGGGCATACCGTTGGCGACGGACGAGACGTGGCCGGCGGCGATGGCCTCGGTGAGGGCGTTGCTCTCGACGCGTGGCTCTTCGCCAGCTTCCTGGGCGCGGCGCGTTTCACTTTCGCTCGGCGTGCCATCGAGGGGGATGAGCTCGCAGTCCATATGCTTGTCGAGGGCCTCTTGCAGGGCGTCCTCGTTTTCCTGCGGCAAGATCGAACAAGTCGAATAGACGAGCGTGCCGCCCGGTTTGAGGGCTCCCATGGCGCGGTCCAGAAGTGCTCGCTGCGAGCGGGCGCACTTGCTCAGCAGCTGCTCGGTCAGGCCGCGCAGGCTTTTCTCGTTGCCGCTGATGACGGTGCCCGTGCCGGTGCAGGGGGCGTCGAGCAGGATGCGATCGAAGCGGAAGAACTCGTCGAGCTCGCGTGCGTCGATGCGCATGACGGGCACGTTTTTGGCACCCTGGCGGTGGAGGTTTGACTCGAGCTTTTCGGCGCGGGGAATGCTCATCTCGCAGGCGGTGAGGTGTGCCTGTCCCTGGGTGAGGGCGGCGATCTGCGTCGTCTTGCCGCCGGGGGCCGCGCACATGTCCAGGATGTCCTCGCCGGCCTGAGCGCCCAGCACGAGTGGCGGCATCATGGACGACAGACTCTGAAGGTAGATCTTGCCGTCGCGATAGATGTCGAGGTCCCACAGGTCGGAAACCTGGGCCTCGGGCAGGATGAAGGCATCTGGGTACCAAGCGACGGGGCGATGGGCGATACTGGCGGCATCGAGTGCCGCAACGATGTCCTCGGCGGTTGCCTTGAGCGTGTTGGCGCGCAGCGTGACCGGGCGTGTGACCGCGGCGCCGAAGCCCTCGATCATAAGCTCGGCATCGGTGGGCGCATAGGCGCCGGCGACCGTGTCGACCATAAAGCGCGGAAGGTCGGCGGCGGAGGGTTGGGCGGCAAGCTGGTCAGAAAGCTCGGTAGCAGCAAATTGCCTAAGCTTGAGCTCGGGCTTAACCTGCTTTTTCTGCTTACGACGACGCGGCTTGGACATCCGTCTTTCCTTCCCATTCCATTACATGTCGAGTGTTTAGTACTGGCTCTCGTGCTTGCTAAAGAAGTCGAAGCGCGGGGGCAGCGGCTTCACGCGGTGCTCGCCGGGCTTCTCGCCCAGGCTCTCCACAAACTCGTCCGTGGAGGCAAAGATGTTGTCCCAGCTAAAGAAGGCGACCGGGTCGAAGTCAAAGTACTCGCAGATGAGCTCGCAGCCGGCCGGCACAATGCCGTGCATGAGCACGGTCGCCACACGCAGTTCGGTAAAGGCGTCGACGAGGGCCTGCGTCATTGCGGCGTTTGCCGGCTCGCCCTCGAGCTTGTTGGCGGCCTTAGAGGCGTCGCTCCAGCGCTTGTTGGCGGCACGCAGGTAGTCGTCGCACACGGCGAGCGCGCGGTGCGTCTCGAACTTGTACATGGCTTGCTCAAAGGCGAGGACTGCCTGCTGGGCGGCCTCGACCACGGTAGCGGAGGCGGTACCGGCGGGGATGCAGCCGTTGCGATAGGGGCTCTCGTCGCCCTCCTTGACGGCGACGCCGTAGAAGCAGCTGCGGGCCAGGCGGTTGAACACGCCGGTCAAAAGGGCGCTCTCCTTAAGGGCCGGATCGATGACGCGCTTGTCGTCGCAGGCGCGCACCTCGTTGCCGTTCTTGTCCTTGCCGGTCACGCGGGTGTCGTATGCCTTGGGGCTAAAGCTCACTGGCTTTTCGGACAGGCCGAGCGACAGCCAGTGAGCGCGCATCTGCTCGCAGGTGTAGTGGTTGAGCAGGTCGTCTGCCGGCGGGGGAGGCGTCTGCGAGGACGAGCTGGCCTTTTTGCCCATGTAGAGCAGGTGGTAGCAGGCGCTGACGGTGCTCTGCGTAAGGTCCCAACCCAGGGCCTCCCACATGGCGGTTTGCGCGATGCAGTAGAAATAGATGTTGTCCTGACCGATAAACTGGTAGATCTGCGCGTCGTCAGAGCACCACCAGTCGCGCCAGTCGAGCGAGCTGTGCTGGTAGGTGGGCGCGGGGACCTGCGTGGAATCGGCGGCGGGCTCGCCCATGAGGGCGGCATCCTGGGCGGCGACGCCCTCGGTCACGCCGGCGGCCTTGGCATCGCGTGCGAGCACGGTGCGAGTGTAGCTGATGGGCGCCCACAGGCTCTCGGGCCAGCACCAGCAGGTGACGTCGGTCACGCCGTCGACCTCGGGCACCGGAACGCCCCAGTCGATGTTGCCGGTGATGCGGAAGGGCACGAGCGCCTTGCCGCTGCGGAAGCGCACGCCGCCGTTGGCGAGCACCGCGTGGGCGTCGTCGCGCTCCTTCCAGCTGGGGAAGGTGACGGTAAAGCTGCTCTTGTTGCCCTCGGGCTCCAGCACGGTGTGCTCGGGGAGCTGGTCCTCGACGGCATCGAAGGCCTCGCGGAACTTGTTCTGGATGTAGAGCTGAGCCGGCAGCAGCCACTCCTCCATGGTCTTGGAGACCACGGAGCGAACCTGCGGGTTCTGGGCGAGCTTGGCGGTATAGGTCTTCATAAAGTCGAGGTAGGCCGGCAGGTCGAAGTAGAGGTTGTCGACCGGGCGCAGCTCGGGCACCTCGCCGGTGAGCTGGCTCTTGGGTGCGATAAGCTCCTCGGGCTCAAACTGGTGACCCAAGTCGCACTCGTCGGCGTACGCCTTCTCGGACTTGCAGCCCTGGATGGGGCAGCGGCCGATGACCTGGCGGCCGTTGAGGAATGTGCCGGCCTTGGCGTCGTGGAACTGCAGCGTGGAGCGCTTGGAGATGGTGCCCTGCTCGTGCAGGCGCTCGATAATCTCGGCGGTAACCTCGTTGTGGATCTGGGCCGCCGGCTCAAGGCCCGAGCCGCCGTAGATGTCACAGCTGATGTTGTAGTTGTTGAGGGTCGCGGCCTGGCGGGAGTGATTGGACTCGACATACTCGCCGATGGACTTGTCGTAGCCTTCGTTCTCCTTGAGCTTGCGGTAGCTCTCCATGATGGGCGAGCCGTAGCAGTCGGTGCCCGAGGTGAAGATGACGTTCTCGCGGCCCAGGCGGTCGCGAAGGAAGCGGGCAAAGAAGTCGGCCGGGACAAAGACGCCGCCGACGTGGCCAAAGTGCAGGCCTTTGTTGCCGTAAGGCTCGCCGGCGGTAACGATGGCGCGGCGCGGCCAGCTGGGACGGTCGTTCATGGAGTATTTGGATGCCATGGGACTCCTTCGCATATGGTGGGAGCGCGGCCGGGCGCAAGGCCTGGCGACGCGGTGGTCAATTCGTGCATATCATTCGACATTATCGCACATGCGGGCGGGTGCGTGGCAGGGGCGCTATCCTAAGATGCTATGAATGAGATTTCCAACATACATGCGTTTGAGGACGAGGATTTTCTGCACGCCTGCTTTGTGTGGGGGATGGCCGTGATCGCGGTGTTTGCCGTGTGCCTGGTGCCGGTGTTTATGCTGTTGGGCGGGCCTGCGGACTTGGACGCGGCTGAGGCGGGCGGCTGGATGGCTGTCGTGGGCTGGATAGTCGGCTTGGCTGCGGTCTCAATGGCATCGTTTGCCGTGCACGAGCTGGTGCATGCGGTGTTTTTTAAGCTGCTGGCGCCTGCGGGCGCGCAGGTGACCTTTGGGGCGAATCGCGAGACGGCGATGATCTATGCCTGCGCCGAGGGCGTTGTGTATTCGCGCCGGCGGTACATGGCGGTTTGCCTGGCGCCGACGGTTGTTGTGACGACAGCATTTGCCCTGGGGTTTGCGTTCTCGGACTATCCGCTGCTGTGCTACCTGGCGGCTGGTCTGCACTTGTCGGGCTGTGTGGGTGATTGGTATTACGTGCGGACCATTCTGCGCGACCGCCGTATCGTCGCCTGCGAGGATACGTCCTTTGGCGTGCGCTTTTTCGCAAAGTAGTCTTTTTGGGACGGGGCTATTTTAGCTGCCATGATGTCGGGGTGAGTTTTCTGGGACGGGGATGTCGATGAAGCCGTTGTTGCTGCACGCCTGCTGTGCGCCGTGCTCGCTTGAGCCGGTTCGCCTGCTGCGCGAGGAGGGGTTTGAGCCCACGATTTGCTGGACCAACCCCAATATTCAGCCGCACGATGAATGGCAGCGGCGTCTGGACGAGCTGCGCCGGTGGTGTGCCGACGGCGGCATCGAGCTCATTGAGGCAGGCGAGGACCGTGAGCGCTGGGAGGCCGGCGTGGCCCCGCTGGGCGCCGATCGGCCCCGTCGCTGTCGCGCGTGCTATGCCCTGCGCCTGGCCGAGGCATGCCGTGTGGCCCAGGAGCGTGGGTTTGAATATGTGGGCACGACGCTCGCCGTCTCGCCGTATCAGCTGTTCGACACGTGTAATGATGTGCTTGAGCGCTTGGCCGCCGCCCGCGGGCTCACCCCGGTGATTCGCGATTTTCGCCCGTATTATCCAGAGGCCACGCGTCGTTCGCGCGAGCTGGGCATGTATCGGCAGAACTACTGTGGCTGCCGCTTTTCGGCCGTCGAGGCGGCCATGGACCGCGCCCGCATCCGCGACGAGCGTAAAGCCGCCAAAAAGTAGTTCGTTTGGGACGTCAGCCTGCTAGGATGTAGAGCGGACTTTAGCTATATAAGGAGTATCCGACGTGTCTATGCGTACCGATGATTTTGACTACAACCTTCCTGAGGAACTGATTGCCCAGGCTCCTGCCGAGCCGCGCGACTCCTGCCGCCTGCTGGTGGTGGATCGCAAAGGCTCCCAGGCGGGGAAGCCGCTGGAGCACGGCGGTACCGTTGAGCACCGCATCTTCCGCGACATCATCGACTATATCGAGCCGGGCGATGTGCTCGTCATCAACAAGACGCGTGTGATGCCGGCCCGCCTGATCGGTCGCAAAGCCGGCTCGGGTGGCGTGGTCGAGACGCTGCTGCTCAAGCGCCGTGAGGATGTTGACCCGCTGGGCCACGTTTGGGAGTGCCTGGTCAAGCCGGGTAAGCGCCTGAAGCCCGGTGCTCAGATTGAGTATCGCGCCGGTGGCGCCCATGCGCCCGAGGGGGCTCCCGTGGTGCTGACGGCCGAGGTCATCGACTTTGTCACCGATAGCCGCGGAGGCCGTCTGGTGCGCTTTGAGCCGGCCGGCTGCAATGCCGCCGGCGAGCCGCGCACGCTCGACGAGGCCATTCATGCTGCCGGTCACGTGCCGCTGCCGCCCTACATTACCGATTACGAGGGCGATCCCGAGAAGTACCAGACCGTCTACGCCATGAAGGAGGAGCACTCGGCTGCCGCTCCTACGGCGGGTCTGCACTTTACCCCCGAGCTCATGGCCGCTATCGAGGCCAAGGGCGCGAAGTTTGCCGCCGTCGAGCTCGAGGTGGGCATCGATACCTTCCGCTTGGTGGAGGAGGACGACCCTACGCAGCACGTCATGCACACCGAGCGCTACCACGTGTCGCAGGAGGTTGTCGACGCCGTGCATAAGGCGAAGGCCGAGGGTCATCGTGTGATCGCCGTCGGCACCACCGCGGTGCGCTCGCTCGAGAGTGCGTTTGACGCGGACGCGCCGGTGTCCGATCCGGCTGTGACGGCGCGCTATTTTGAAGGCCGCGAGGACGGTGCCGACACGCTCGGCCGCGGCGACATCGTGGTGCGCGAGAACGCCACGACGCAGCTCTACCTTATGCCCGGCTCGACCTATCACGTGGTCGACGCGCTGATCACAAACTTCCACGTGCCGCGCTCCACGCTCATGATGCTCGTGAGCGCGCTTGCCACCCGCGACCAGATCATGGATGCCTACGCCGCCGCCATCGAGGAGCGCTACCGCTTCTTCAGCTTTGGCGACGCGATGCTCATTTTGTAGGTTACGGCGTTTTCCAAACGCCGTAACCGGCCGGCGCTGCGCGGGCCGCATTTGGACAATCTGACGTTCAACTTCAAGGGCGCGACCAGAAGGTCAGCGCCCTTTCGTTTCACGTCACCTTGTCTCAAATGCGACCCGCTCGCTGTCGTTGCCAAAACACCGGCATTTCTTTGGTTGTCAAGAGGATGCCGCTCTAGCGGGTTTTCGCTGTCCGCGCCAAAACATCGGCGTCGCCTTTGTTGGCACTTGGGGACGTTCCTTATGTGCCGGCACCTGGGGACAGTCCTTGTAATCGTTGGGGAGTGGTTACTTGCTCGCGAACAGCCAGATCAAGATGATCACGAGAACTACGGCAACGATGCAGACGATGGCGCCGGTGAATTTGATGCGTGAGTCGCGGGTACGTTCGCGCACCGCGTCCTCGGTGGCCTCGAGCTGGGCGACTTCTCGCTCGGTCTCGGTGTGTTCGGCTTTGTCTCGGGCCAAGGATCCTGCAAGCGACTCAGTGATCTCTGGGTGGTCGTGCACTTCGGTCGCCTGTTCGATGATCGACTGTGCATGTGCGGCATCTGCTTGGGCGTTGGCGATGGTCTGCTCCTGGTCGCGGCGTGCCTTGTCCTCCGCGGCGATCTTCTCGCGCAGTTCGCGCTGACGAGTCGCGGCGGCAGTCTTCGCCGTCTGCAACTCGTCGCGCGCGGCATCGGCTTCGGTCGTCACGGCTTGGTGCGCGCGTTTTGCGTCGGCGATAGGGGCTTGAGCCTGCTCGACGGCCTGCTCGGCTGCGGCAAGTGAATGCTCAAGGTCGGCGGTGATGCGCGGGACATCTTCTTCGGCTTTACGCAGGGCATCTGCCGTGTCGGAAATCTGCATCGAGAGCTCGCTGGTGCGCACCGTATAGTTGGCGGGATTTGCCGAGGGATTGCGTTGCAGCTCGGCATACTCATGACGCAGTGTCTCGAGCTGGGCGCGCGTGGCGTCGACGGTTTGTTGTGCGGCGGCAATGCCGGTGTCTCGCTCTGCCTTCACCTTGTCGCGGATGCGCTTGGAATCCTCAAGACGTCGAACGAGGCGGTTGCCGGTCTCGCGCGAGCTCGCCTCGCGGGCCTCCACGGCATCGAGCGCGGCCTTCAGACGGAGCTCAGTCGCGTCATCCTCTGTCTTCATTTGTTCGAGCTGACCCTTGAGCTTTGTCGCTTTGGAGGCGTGGGCATCACGGTCAATCTCGGCGGCCGCTGCAGTCTTTTGGGCCGTGGCAATCGCCTGGCGCTGGTCGGCGACGATCTGGTCGTAGCGGCCTGCGATATCCTGGCGCGTCTCGAGTTCCTCGGCCTGATCGGCAATGCGCTGCTCAAGTTCGGCCAGGTGGGCGCGGGCATCGGCAAGTGCCTTTTTCGCGGCGTTCATCTCGCGCATGGCCGAGGCGCCCTGGGCGATAAAGGTGCCCACGGCGTTCGCAGTGTTCGAGACAGCGGTCCCCAGATCGCGGCTCGCGGCGGGGGAGTGCGGGGCAGTCGGGCGAGCGGTGTCGGCAGCGTCCGTATCGGCAGCCTGCGGCACGGCGATATTGCCGGTACCGCCCTCGATCACAGAAAAGCCTGCTGCGTGCGGGTCGACCGCATCGGCGCCAATCGTGGGATGCTCGAGCTGCAGAAACGAGGGCATGGTGCTGCCCTGGTCGGCAACCGGAGTCTCGCCGGGTACGAAGGTCGAGGCTGCCTCGGCGGCCTCCTCTTCCTCGGCGTCAACGTCAGCGTCGGCCACGGCGTCTTTCATCGCTTTGACGGCATCCATCATGGAGTCCATGACGGCGTCGAGCTCTTCTTCCGAAGACACCTCGATGGGGCCTGCTGCTTGCGGAGCGTTCTCAGCCTTGGGCTCAGTATCGCTCGGGTCCGGCTGCTCTAGCTGCTCTTCTTTGTCTTGCTCTGCGGCGACATTTGCGTCTGCGGCCTCGTCTGCGGCGGCAGGAGCCTCCTCGACAGCGGCATCAATGCCGCCATCGCTTCTGGTGGAAGTATCGCAGCCGTCAATGGTGTCTGCGGAGTTATCAATATGCTGTTGAGTCTGGGGGTCCAGCTCGTCTGTCATAGGCATGTGCTCCTCATCGTTGTTTGTCACCCTATGATAAAGTCTCGCGCCGACATCCCGCGCGCTGCAGCAAAGTTTCAAAACGTGTTCGATGGCTCGTGTCGATAGCAAAAACTCGGCCACTTTATCCAGTTTGTACTTGACAATCCCTTCGCCGAAAGACGTTATGCCGTTCGCCTACCGAGGCCTTTTCTATTCACTTGAACACGCTAAAGTTGCATGTCAGCTTTTGGCGCGTGAAGTTGGATGCGCGCAGTCGACGGGCGGGCCCGTCGCGATTTGAAAGGACTTTGTATGGGACTTTTCACTGGTAAGACCGTGATCGTCACCGGCGGCGGCAAGGCCACGCTCAAGGACGGCTCCGCTGGCTCCATCGGTTACGGCATCGATATCGCTTTTGCCAAGGAGGGCGCGAACCTCGTCATCACCGGCCGCAACGTTGCCAAGCTCGAGGCCGCCAAGGAGTCTCTCGAGGCTGAGTACGGCGTTAAGGTTCTTCCTGTTCAGGCCGATGTCTCCGCCGGTCAGGACAACGAGGCCGTCGTGCAGAACGTTATCGACAAGGCGATTGAGGAGTTCGGTCGCATCGACGCCGTCGTTAACAACGCTCAGGCCAGCGCCTCGGGCGTGACCATCGCCGACCACACCATGGATCAGTTTAACCTGGCCATTTACTCCGGTCTGTATGCCACCTATCTGTACATGCAGAAGGCCTATCCGCACCTGAAGGAGACCAAGGGCTCCGTGGTCAACTTTGCTTCGGGCGCCGGCCTGTTTGGCAACTACGGCCAGTGCAGCTATGCTGCCGCCAAGGAGGGCATCCGCGGCCTGACTCGCGTCGCCGCCAACGAGTGGGGCAAGGACGGCATCAACGTCAACATCGTTTGCCCGCTTGCTTGGACCGCCGCGCTCGAGAACTTCCAAGATGCCTATCCCGAGGCGTTCAAGGCCAACGTCCACATGCCGCCGGCAGGCCACTACGGCGACGTCGAGAAGGAAATCGGCCGCGTTGTCGTTCAGCTCTGCGGTCCCGACTTTAAGTATATGAACGGCGAGACCGTCACCCTCGAGGGTGGCATGGGCCAGCGTCCTTAGGGGTTCCGCCGTTCTACCGAACGGCGGACCGGCCGACGCTGCGCGGTCACCAGGGCGACAACTTGTCATTCAAAGAGGGCGGCATGACCAGAAGGTCTATGCCGCCCTCTTTTCATGCCAATTTGTTCGCCCTGGCGACCGCTCGCTGATGTTGTCAGAGCATCGGCGTTACCAGAGCATCGGCGTTGTCGGCAGTTGGGGACAGTCCCTAAGTGCCGGTAGATTGGGACACTCCTTTGCAAGATGGCGCTGAAGGCTGTCCCCAACGTCTAGTCGTTTAAGAACGTCCCCAACGACTAGCGCGGGAACCTGATCCTAATGCGCCAGTTTCTGTCGAGTCGGTGCTTCTTGCGGGTTGCCCGTATAATGGTTTGCGTATGAACCGCAACCAAGGAGTTCCAGTTTATGGACCAGAACCTTTTTAAATTCGACCTGATTGCCGAGGATCCGACGACGCACGCGCGCGCCGGCGTGCTGCACACCCCGCACGGCGACATCGAGACGCCGATTTTTATGCCCGTGGGCACCAAGGCAAACGTCAAGGGCATTCCTACCGAGACTGTCAAGAAGCTCGGCGCCCAGATCGTGCTCGCCAATACCTATCATCTGTCCATGCGTCCCGGCGAGGATACCATCGCCGAGCTGGGCGGCCTGCACAAGTTCATGAACTGGCACGGCCCCATCCTCACCGACTCGGGCGGTTTCCAGGTCTTCAGCCACAACGATGCCGTCAAGCTCACCGATGAGGGCGTGCGCTTTATTGTCAACGATTACGACGGCCGCCACGTGTTTTGGACGCCCGAGGACAACATGGAAATCGCCATGAAACTCGGCTCCGATATCTGCATGCAGCTCGACCAGTGCCCGGGCTATCCCGCAACGCGCGCCTACGTTGAGCGCGCCGTTGAGCTGTCGAGCATGTGGGCCGAGCGCTGCTATAAGGCGCATACCCGCGATGACCAGGCGCTCTTTGGCATCGTTCAGGGCGGCATGCACCTGGATCTGCGCCTGCGTTCGCTGCGCCATCTGGAGGAGTGCGGCGACTTCCCGGGCTATGGTATCGGTGGCTATTCGGTGGGCGAGGATCACGAGACCATGTTCGAGACCCTGGCGCCGCTCGTGAGCGAGTACATGCCCAAGCATAAGCCGCGCTACCTGATGGGTGTCGGCAACCCCACCACGCTCGTACGCGGCGTGGGCGTGGGCATCGACATGTTCGACTGTGTGCTGCCGACGCGCACCGGTCGCATGGGTACGGCGTTCTCCAGTGAAGGTCGCCTTAACTTCCGTAACGCGCGCTTTGCGCACGACGACGGCCCCATCGACCCCACCTGCACCTGCCCGGTGTGCACGGGCGGCTACAGCCGCGCGCTCATTCGCCACATGGTCACGCAGAAGGAGATGCTCGGCGGCATTTTGCTTTCGATGCACAATATCTACTACCTGCTCAACCTTATGCAGCGTGCCCGCCAGGCCATTATCGAGGGCCGCTACGGCGCATTCGTGAGCGATTGGATGAATAGTCCTGCCGCGGTGGATTACTAAGGGCGACAGACACGCTTGCAGAGCGTGGGCAACGGCAATGGTCGGGCGCCAGCCGGTCGTCACATTCGTTGACACCGGCTGCGCGACCGCTGACCGATAGCTTGCAAGTGCTTGATGCATCGTGGGTACCATACCGAATAGTTGATGCTCGGGCGGGTGTTTGACGCATAGCGTCGACCCCGCCCGTTTTTCTTTTTTTCGATAGGAGTACCCATGATTAAGAATGAGAACGTCGAGGGCGAGCCTACCTACGACGAGACGTACCGCCGCGGCCCCGTGGTCATGCGCGGCCCCATGATTCCTAAGGACAACACCTACGCCAACCTGCTGGCGCCCGAGGAGTCGACTGACTGGCTGCACGCCGACCCCTGGCGCGTGCTGCGAATTCAGGCAGAGTTTGTCGATGGCTTTGGCGCACTTGCCGAGCTTGGACCTGCGGTGACTATCTTCGGTAGCGCCCGCACGCCCAAGACCGATCCGCTCTACAAGGCGGCGCGCACCGTCGGGCGCAAGATCGCGCAACGTGGCGTGGCGGTCATCACCGGTGGCGGCCCCGGCATCATGGAAGCGGCCAACAGGGGAGCAGCGAGTGTCAACGGCAAGTCAGTTGGCCTAGGCATTGAATTGCCGCACGAGCACGGGCTCAACAAATATGTGAACCTCGGCATGGACTTCCGTTACTTCTTTGTGCGCAAGACCATGTTCGTCAAATACAGCTCGGGCGCCATCGTGTTTCCCGGAGGTTTTGGTACGCTCGACGAGATGTTCGAGGTGCTCACGCTGGTGCAGACGCACAAGGTCAAGCGCATGCCGCTCGTTTTGGTGGGAACCGAGTACTGGCAGGGCCTATTCGACTGGCTCAACGGCCCGGTGATGGATGCCGGCATGATCAGCCCACTCGATCAGGAGCTGGTGCACATCACCGACGACCTCAACGAAGCCGTCGACATTGCCCTGAGCGGACTGATGTAGAGTAGCTAAAATGGGACGGGGCTAAAAAGACCGGTGCGTAACGTTACATGCCAGTCTTTTTAGCCCCGTCCCAAATTGACTGTTTTGGCGTGTTACCGTTTAACGTTTGCCCAGATAAAACCTGCCAAAATAAACCTGTCCCTAATTGGCAGGTTGGTAGCGGGGGCAGTAGCTGATGGCTATGGCGTCGACGCCTACGTGGGTGGCGATGGTGCAGCCGATGGGACCGGTGCCGGCATCGACGAAGTCCTGGCCCGCGAGCGCCTGGTTGACGAGTTCCTGCTCCTCGGCGGCACCAGTCGTGAGCACGCGCACACTCGCACCCGGATGTTCGGCCAAAAATGCGAGGCAATCGGTCATGGTGTTGGCAACGATGCGCTTGGCGCCGCGGCCCTTTTTGACGGCCTTGATCTCGCCCGATTTCCACTCCGGCGAAACGGCCAGGCGAATGTTGAGCATCTGCGTCAACTGGCCGGCGAGCTTGGGCGCGCGGCCGTTCTTAACGAGGTTCTCGAGCGTGCGCGGAATCAGCAACAGGTGGGCGTCGGGCAGGGTCGCGCGGATCTGCGCCTCGGTCTCGTCCAGGCTGCGGCCGTCCTCGCGCATGGCCAGCGCGTACTCCACCAGCAGGCCCTCGGCGCCCGAGCCGGTGCGCGAATCGATGCAGCGCACGTCGAGCTCGTGGGTTTCGGCCGTCAGGCATGCGTTGGCATAGCAGGCGGACCACTCGCTGCATAGCGAGATAAAGATCGCGCTATCGTGGCCGTCGGCGCGTACGCGGTCGAAGAGTGCCTTGAACTCGCCGGCGCTCGGCTGCGAGGTGTGCGGCAGCTGCTCGGAGCCGGCCATGCGGGCGACGTACTCCTCGGCGGTAATCTGCACCTGGTCGAGCAGGTCCTCGCCCTCGATAATCACATGCAGCGGAATCACGTAAATGCCGAGCTCTTGGGCGCGGGCGGGGGAGATGTCCGACGTGGAGTCGGTTATGATGGCAAAAGACATAATTGCACCTTTCGTTGGGGCGCGGCAGCGCCGCCTTCTGAAAGCAAAGTGCGACAAGTATAGTGGAGTTGCTCTACATTGCTAGGTTCAATTGTTGAATAGTCAACAGTTTGAAGCGGTGGTGTGGAAATCATCAACTGGGGAAGAAGGGTGCCGATGGCGGCATTGCAACTTTGCGAGCGGCCGGTTGTGCTGTTCGATTTTGACGGCACGGTGGCCGATACGGGTCGGGCAGTGATGACCTCGACGCGCAAGACGCTGGCTGCGCGCGGGTTTTCGGAGACGCAGATGGGTGATCTGCGCCGCATGATCGGGCCGCCCCTGTGGAAGAGCTTTCACGACTTTTACGGCTTTTCCCGCGAGGAGTCGCTTGTGGTGGCCGACGAGTACCGCGCCTTTTTTGATGAGCTGGGACCGGAGGAGTACCCCGTGTTCGATGGGATTCCCGAGCTGCTGGATGAGTTGGCCGCCCGGGGCAAGCGTATGGCCGTGGCGACGTCACGCATGGAGGCCAAATGCATCGACATGGTGCATGAGCTTGGTCTTTCTCAGTTCGAAGCCGTGGTTGGCATGAATCCGCCGCAGGGGCGCGAGACCAAGGCCGATTCGGTTCGCGATGCCCTGGCGGCGCTCGGCGCGACGGCGGACGATGCCGTGATGATCGGCGATCGCTTTAACGACGTCGAGGGTGCGCACGCGATGGGCGTGCCGTGCATCGGCATCTATTCGGGCGCGGCGGCGCCGGGTGAGCATGAGGCGGCGGGTGCCGATGCAGTGGTGCACTCGGTGGCCGAGCTTGCTAAACTTTTCTCTATCTAGGAACTAAATGTGAGGGGCGGGTACGCTTGCCGCTCATTGGTAAGGAGGCAGTCTATGAATCAGGTGGAGCAGAGCGTCGCTGAGTATGTCGACGAGGTCTGGGAAGATGTCGTCGCCGATATCGAGCAGCTGGTGAGCTATCCGTCCGTGGCAGTTTCTGCCGATGCAGAGCCCGGCGCGCCGTTTGGCCGCCCGGTCCGTGACGCGCTCGACTGTGCGCTCGGCATCGCGCAGAAGCTTGGCTATCAGACGAGCGACGACGAGGGCTATGTGGGCATTGCCGATATCCCTGGCCGCGGCGACAAGCAGCTCGCGACCATTTGCCATGTGGACGTGGTGCCCGCCGGCCCGGGCTGGAACACCGACCCGTTTGCGCTGGAGCGTCGCGAGGGCTGGCTGCTCGGCCGCGGTGTTATCGACGACAAGGGTCCGGCGGTGCTGTCACTCTACGCCGGCGCCTATCTGCTCAAGCACGGCATTACCCCGCGCTATACTTTCCGCGCGCTGCTGGGCTGCGATGAGGAAGTGGGCATGTCCGACGTTCACCATTATCTGGAGAACCACGCAGACCCCGACTTTTTGTTTACGCCCGATGCCGAGTTTCCGGTCTGCAATGCCGAGAAGGGCCAGTTTGGGGCGACGTTCGTGAGTCCCAAGATCGACGGCGGGCGCATCGTGTCGTGGAGCGGCTCCGAGGCGAGCAATGCCATTCCGTCGCAGTCCATCTGCGAGCTCGCGATTGCCGCCGATGAGCTGCCGGCGCCCGTTGAGAACGCCGACCGCCTGGAGATCACGGCGCTTGATAACGGGCATGCGCAGATTTTCGCCCACGGTATTGGCGGCCACGCTTCGATGCCTGAGGGCACCATCAACGCCGTCGGCCTGATCGTGTCGTATCTGCGCGAGGCCGAAGACGCGTTTGGTGCACGCGACGAGCGCCTGCTGACGCCTGCCGAGCACGAGTTCGTCAAGTTCCTGGCCTTTGTGCATGCGGATGCCTATGGCCGCGGCCTAGGTATCGATGCGACGAGTCCGGCGTTTGGCCCGCTTACCTGCAACGCTGGCGTCATCCGCGTGGCGGATGGCCATATTGAGCAGGTCATCGACGTGCGCTTCCCCGACAGCACGAGTGCCGATACCATCCGCGAGCAGCTCGATCCGCTCGTGGGCCGTTTTGGCGTGACGTGCCGTGTGGGTCGTGCGAAGGTGCCGTTCTCGGTCTCTGCCGACGATCCGGCCGTGAAGGCGCTTATTGATACCTATAACGAGTTTACGGGCAAGCATGCTGAGCCCTTTGCCATGGGCGGCGGCACGTACGCACGCAACTTTGCCCGCGCCGTCTCGTTTGGCCCCGAGGAGACCGGCCTGGAGCTGCCCGCATGGGGCGGCCAGATGCACGGCCCCAATGAGTGCGCCAACGAGGAACAGCTCAAGCAGGCGCTCAAGATTTATATCGTGGCGATCTTACGTTTGAACGAGCTTGAGCTTTAAGGCTGCGGCGTTTTAACAACTTAGCACCCCTTTCGTCCGGGCTTTTTAAGTTGCGGTGGAATAGTTCCTAGAATGGGCCATTTGATGGCCAAGCAGGAACTATTTCACCGCAACTTTGTTTTTATTGGTGTAAAAGGCGGGTCATGCTTGGTGGCGGGTTTGTTATCCGTTTGTAAAGGCTGGGCAGAGCTTGCGGTAAGGGTCTATCAAATGTCCGTAAGAAACCGCAGATAAGGCGGTCGTCGCCCGATCGGGGCCGTATCTTTCCAAACAGCAAAGCGGGCAGGGTGCCCGCGAGTTGCATGTATGAAAGGAAGATTATGCTCGATCAGGCTTATTCTCGTCGTCGGTTCCTCGGCCTCGCTGGTGGCCTTGCCAGCATCGTCGGACTCGGTCTCGTTGGTTGCGGCGGCGCAGGCGCATCCGACGCCGCCGACAAGGGCAGTGCCGCTGCCGCTGCCGAGTCCGTCTCCGGCGAGGTGACCTACGACGGCGCCTCCTCGTTCCAGGCTCTCGTCGAGGCTGCTGCCGAGAAGTTCATGGACGCCAACCCGGACGTCTCCATCTCCGGCTCGGGCAACGGTTCGGGCAAGGGCCTGACCGCTGTTGCCGCCGGCACCGTTACTATCGGTAACTCCGACGTCTTCGCCGAGACCAAGCTCGAGGCCGATCAGGTCAAGAGCCTCGTCGATCACGAGGTCGCCGTCGTGGGCATGGGCCCTGTCGTCTCCAAGAACGTCAAGGTCGATGATCTGTCCCTCGAGCAGCTCAAGGGCATCTTCTCCGGCCAGATCACCAACTGGAAGGAGGTCGGCGGCGACGACGCCAAGATCGTCGTCCTCAACCGCAAGGCAGGCTCCGGCACCCGCGCCACCTTCGAGGCCGCCGTCTTTGGCGACGAGGCCGTCGACTTTAAGGGCGACGCCGAGCTCGACAAGTCCGGCGACGTCCAGACTCAGATGGGCAGCACCGACAATGCCATCTCCTACCTCGACTTCTCGCACTTCGACGACTCCAAGTTCAACGCCATCAAGGTCGAGGGCGTGGAGCCCAAGAGCGCAAACGTCACCGACGACTCCTTCAAGATCTGGGCTACCGAGCACATGTACTGCGCGAAGGACGCCGACGAGGCCACCAAGGCCTTCCTGGAGTTCATGCTTTCCGACGACGTCCAGGGCAAGCTCGTCGAGGAGCAGGGCTTTATCCCCGTCTCTGCTATGAAGGTCGTCAAGGACGCCAGCGGCAAGGTCTCCGCTAAATAAGTAATCGCCCCGGAAAGGTTTGCAATGGCAAAACAGCTGCCAAAGCGCGACCTTGAGAACGTGGGCCTGGGCGTCACGGGCGCGTGCGTAGCGCTCGTGACGCTTGTCGTTGCCGCGCTCATCTTTATGGTCGCCCAAAAGGGCCTCTCGGCTTTTCTCAAGGACGGCGTTTCGGTCGTCGAGTTCTTCACCGGCACCAAGTGGGACCTGGCCAACACGGCCGAAAATGGCCTGCCCTACACCGGCGCCCTGCCCCTGATCGTCACCTCGTTTGCGGTCATGGTGCTCTCCACGCTCATCGCGCTGCCCATCGCCATCGGCTCTGCCATCTTTGCGGTCGAGATCCAGCCTAAGTTTGGCTCCAAGGTCTTTCAGCCGCTTATTGAGCTTTTGACCGGCATTCCCTCGGTCGTCTTTGGCCTGATCGGTTTTCACGTGGTCGTCGGCCTTATGAAGAGCGTTTTCCATGTGAGCACGGGTCTGGGCATCTTGCCCGGCGCCATCGTGCTGGCCGTCATGATCCTGCCGACCATGACCACGCTTTCGGTCGATGGCCTGCGTGCCGTGCCCGACAGCTACCGTCAGGGTTCGCTCGCGCTGGGCTACACCCGCTGGCAGACCATCTGGCACGTGGTGCTCAAGAGCGCCATGCCCTCGCTCATGACCGCGGTCATCCTTGGCATGACCCGCGCCTTTGGCGAGACGCTCGCCGTGCGCATGGTTATCGGCGGTATCGAGGCCATGCCGACGTCGCTGCTGTCGCCGGCCTCCACCATCACCACCACGCTCACCACGTCCATGGCGGTCTATGCCGAGGGCTCGGCCCAGGACGACGTCCTGTGGGCGCTCGGCCTTCTGCTGATGGGCATGAGCCTCATCTTCATCCTGATCATCCATCTCATTGGCCGCAAGGGGGCGAAGGCTCGTGGCTAGCACGCGCATCCATATCGACGAGGCGAGACTCGGGCGTGTCCAAAGGCAGGACCGCATCGCCACGGGCGTGCTGACGGCGATCGTCGCCATCGTCATGCTCATCGTCGTCTCCATGGTGGCCTACATCCTGTTCGAGGGCATCTCGACGCTGTTCCAGCCGGGCTTTCTCACGCAGCCTGCGCGCGCCAACGGAACCCAGGGCGGTGTGCTCTACCAGCTGTTCGACTCGTTCTATCTGCTGCTGATTACCCTGATCATCTCGGTGCCCATCAGCCTGGGCGGCGCGGTCTTCCTAGTTGAATACGCGCCCGACGGTCCCATTCGCGACATCGCCTCGACCGCCATCGAGACGTTGTCTTCGCTGCCCTCCATCGTCGTCGGCATGTTCGGCTTTCTGGTGTTCTCGGTGCAGCTGGGCTGGAAGTACTCCATCATCTCCGGCGCCGTCGCGCTCACCATGTTCAACATCCCCATCCTGGTGCGCGTGATTCAGCAGGCGCTCGAGGACGTGCCGCAGGCCCAGCGCGATGCGTGCCTGGCCATGGGCCTCACTCGCTGGGAGGCCACACTGCACATCCTGATTCCCGAGGCCATGCCCGCCATCGTGACCGGCATCGTGCTTTCGGCCGGCCGCGTGTTTGGCGAGGCCGCGGCGCTGCTCTTTACCTCGGGCATGAGCTCGCCGGTCCGCCTCAACTTCTTGAGCTTTAACCTGTCGAGCCCCACCTGCGCCTGGAACGTGTTCCGTCCCGGCGAGTCGCTGGCCGTGCACATCTACAAGATCTATGGCGAGGGCAGCCCCGAGGCCCAGCAGATCGTCTGGGGCACCGCGGCACTGCTGATGATTTGCGTGCTGCTGTTTAACGTAGTCGCCCGTATCGTGGGCAAGCAACTGGCAAGGAAGATGACGGCCGAATGAGCGATATGAATGCAACGCCCGCAACCGAGGCGGCCACGTCCGACACCCCCCAGGACTATCTGTCGAGCGTGGGGGAGAGCGAGAGACGCGTGCGCGTGAGCGGCAAGGCCGTGAGCGACGAGGTCGTGCTCTCCGCCAAGGACGTCAACGTGTACTATGGCGACCACCATGCGCTGCACAATACGTCGCTCGACTTCCACAAGGGTGAGATCACGGCGCTCATCGGGCCTTCGGGCTGCGGCAAGTCGACCTTCTTGCGTAGCCTCAACCTGATGAATCGCGAGATTCGCCGCTGTCGCGTGGAGGGCGAGATCAACTACCGCGGGCGCAACGTGAACACCAAGACCGAGAACACGTACGAGCTGCGTCGCTCCATCGGCATGGTGTTCCAGCAGCCAAACCCCTTCCGCAAGTCCATTCGCGACAACATCACCTTTGCGCCCAAGCGCCACGGCATCACCGACCGTGACGAGCTCGACCGCATGGTCGAGGAAAGTCTGCGCGGTGCCGCGCTGTGGGACGAGGTCAAAGACAAGCTCGACAAGAGCGCCTACGCGCTTTCGGGCGGTCAGCAGCAGCGTCTGTGCATTGCGCGCACGCTGGCGCTCAACCCCGACGTGATTCTGTTTGACGAGCCCTGCTCGGCGCTCGACCCCATCTCGACGCTGGCGATCGAGGACCTGATGTCGTCGATCGTGGCCGACCGCGCCATCGTTATCGTGACGCACAACATGGAGCAGGCGTCGCGCGTGTCCAACCGCACGGCGTTTTTCTACATGGGCGATATGGTCGAGTACGACGAGACCGACGAGATTTTCCAACGGCCCAAGGATAAGCGGCTGAATGATTACCTCACCGGCATGTTCTCCTAGTCCGGGACATGCTTGAGGCCCGCGGCGGCCACGGTTGCCGCGGGACTGATTGGAGAGGCGGGTCATCTCTTGCGGGAGATGGCCCGCCTTTTTGCTCTGCGACCGAAACGACCACCACAAAGGGGACAGGCACCTTCGTGGTGGTTTGGGGTGGGGCTCGCTGCTATCATGGACAACGTTGAATTTCTACGAAGGAGCAGGGCATATGGCGATTCTTTTGGGATGCGATTCCATCAGCCTAGAGTTTCCCACCAAGCATATTTTCGATAGCGTGACGCTCGGCGTGGGCGAGGGCGACCGCATTGGTATTGTCGGTAAAAACGGCGACGGCAAGTCGACGCTGCTGAGCGTGCTCGCCGGCACGCTGGAACCCGACGACGGACGCGTGACGCACCGCCGCGGCACCACGATCGGACTGCTCGGCCAAAAGGACAACCTGGTCGATACCGACACCGTGCATCATGCCGTCGTGGGCGACGCGCCCGAGTATGAGTGGGCGTCGAGTCCGCGTACGCGCCAGATTCTGGCCGGCCTCATCAGCGATGTGCCCTGGGAAGGCACAGTGGGCGAGCTTTCGGGCGGTCAGCGCCGTCGCGTGGACCTTGCGCGCCTGCTGATCGGCAACTACGACGTGCTCATGCTCGACGAGCCCACCAACCACCTGGACATGCGTACCATCAACTGGCTTGCGCGTCACTTAAAGGCCCGCTGGCAGCGCGGTCAGGGCGCCATGCTCGTGGTCACGCATGACCGCTGGTTCTTGGACGAGGTCTGCACCAGCATGTGGGAGGTCCACGACGGCCAAGTCGACCCCTTCGAGGGCGGCTACTCGGCCTACATCCTGCAGCGCGTGGAGCGCGATCGCATGGCCGCGGTTACCGAGGAGCGCCGTCGCAACATGGCGCGCAAGGAGCTCGCGTGGCTGAGCCGCGGCGCCCAGGCGCGTTCCACCAAGCCCAAGTTTCGCGTGGATGCCGCTCGCGAGCTGATTGCCGACGTGCCGCCTGTGCGCGACGAGCTGGAGCTCAAGCGCCTGGCGGTGAGCCGTCTGGGCAAGCAGGTTATCGACGTGGTCGACGTGGACGCCGGCTATGCGGATACCGACGGCGCGCCCAAGCAGGTGCTCTCCGACGTGACCTGGCTCATTGGTGCGGGCGACCGCTATGGTCTTTTGGGCGAGAACGGCGCCGGCAAGTCGACGCTGCTCGACGTGATCCAGGGCAAGATCGCGCCCCTGCGCGGTCGCGTGAAGATTGGCCAGACGGTGCGCTTTGGCGTGCTGTCGCAGCAGCTCGAAGAGCTCGAGCCCTACATGGGCGACACGATCCGCGAGGTGCTCAGCAACTATAAGAAGTACTACGTCATCGACGGCAAGGAGACTTCGCCCGAGAAGCTCTGCGAGCGTCTGGGCTTTACGACGCAGCAGCTCTGGAGCCGCATCGGCGATCTTTCGGGCGGCCAGCGCCGTCGCCTGTCGCTGCTGCTGACAATCCTGGACGAGCCCAACGTGCTCATCCTGGACGAGCCCGGCAACGACCTCGATACCGACATGCTGGCGATTGTCGAGGATCTGCTCGACGGCTGGCCTGGCACGCTGATCCTAGTGACGCACGACCGTTTCCTCATGGAGCGCGTGACCGACCAGCAGTGGGCGCTGCTCGACGGCCACCTGACGCATATGCCCGGCGGCGTGGATCAGTACCTGCGCCTGTGCAACGCCACCGCCGAGGGCGAGCCCGTGGGCGCGCCGAGCGCCAAGACCGGCACGTTCGACACCGGCGCCGCAGCGGTTGCGGCCGAAAAGCCCAAGACGAGCGGGCAGCCCAATGGCCTTTCCAACGCCGAACGCCAGAAGCTTCGCCGCGAGGTGAGTTCGCTCGAGCGCAAGATGGAGACGCAGCGCGCTCGCGTGGAGGAGGCCGAGGCCGCCATGGCCCAGGTCGATCCCACCAACTACACGGCGCTGGGCGAGCAGCAGGCAAAGATCGACGAGGCCCACGCCGCCATGGACGAGCTGGAGATGGCGTGGCTCGAGGCGAGCGAAAAGCTCGAGGGCGAGGAGTAGACGAGGATGATCGGGGCCGCGTTTTTCGATATCGACGGCACGCTGCTGAGCTTTAAGACCCACCGGATTCCGGCGTCGGCGCAGCAGGTGCTCGACAGCTTTCACGAGCAGGGGATTGCGTGCGTGATCGCTACGGGCCGTCCGACCTACCAGATGCCGGACTGGCTGTTCGACCTTGGCTGGGATGCGTACATTACGCTTTCGGGTCAGCATTGCTTTGATGCCAGTGGTGTTTACCGCAGCTGCCCGATCGATCCGGACGATGTTGCGGTGATCGTGGACCAGGTGGCTCAGGGGCGCTACGACTCGCTGTGCATGCAGGGCGAGAACTCGTTTGTGAACCGCCTGTCCGAGCGCGTGGTGGCGGCCGGCAACAACGCGGGAATCGTCTACCACGAGGAGCCGTTTGACCACGCCTTCGACGCGCCGGTCTACCAGTTTTGCGCGTTTGTGGATCCGGCCGACGAGCATATCGTGACCGATGCGGTGTCGCATTCGCTCACGACGCGCTGGTGCGATCTGTTCTGCGACATTATCCCTGCCAACGGCGGCAAGGATCTGGGCGTTGCGGCGACGCTGGAGCGCCTGGGCGTCGACGTGAGCGAAGCGATTGCCTTTGGCGATGGCGAGAACGACCTGTCGATGTTTGGAGCCGTGGGCACCAGTGTTGCCATGGGCAACGCGCAGGATACTGTGAAGGCCGCAGCGACCTACGTAACGACCGCCGTAGACGACGACGGCATCTACAACGCCGCAAAGCACTTCGGGCTGGTGTAGCTGCGGATTCGGCACTTGGGGACGTTCCTTTTCTGCCGGCAGTTGGGGACACTCCTTGCGGGGCGTCCCCATTTTGTTTTCGTCCCGCATGTTTTGTGAAACACGGCTAACTTTTAGGCAAAGTAGTAAGACATGGGCAACTTTTGCGGTAAAGTAAATCAAGCAAAAGTATCCAAAGGCTAACTAGAAGCCATCGCGAAAGGCGGCCCATGGCCCTGCGTGAATCCGGAGAAGACTATCTCGAATCGATCTACGTTCTATCGGAACGTCAGGGCATCGTGCGCTCGATCGACGTTGCCGAATACTTGGGCGTAACCAAAGCAAGCGTCTCTAAAGCCATGGCGGCCTTGGAGAGCACCGGCTACGTGGAGATGGGCAAACGCGACGTGCATCTGACGGAACGCGGTCTTGAGGTTGCCCGTCAAATGTGGGAGCGCCACTGCTTTTTTGTAGGTCTGCTAGAGGACGCAGGCGTAACGCCCGAGGTCGCGTCGCAAGAGGGCTGCCACATGGAGCACTGCCTGAGCGAGGAGAGCTTCGAGAAGCTAAGATCGATGCTGAGACGGGAAGATGTAGCGGGTCCAACAACAGAAGCCTAACTGACCCACAGTAGCGCGGAGTTCACGCAAAGCGCGAACCAGCGACCGGGACCAGCGGCCCTTTCGGCCAAGTCCATTTCAGCAAAGGAACCCCGCCAGCAAGCGATGCCCAAGAACCGCCAGCTGTGTCAATGCAGGCCGGGGCCGGGCTTGGTTTTGAAAACACTCCGCAGCGCGAGGCCCGTCTTTCTTGCTCCGCAGGAG
>NZ_QROQ01000012.1:37797-63893 GCF_003475115.1 Collinsella sp. AF37-9
TCTTTCTTGCTCCGCAGGAGCAAGAAAGACGGGCCTCATGCGCGAGGACGTTTTCAAAACCAAGCCCGGCCCCGGCCGGAGGGACCACGAGCGCTACAGGTTCTTGACACCCATCGCGCGCATGGCGTTCAGGATGGCGATGATCGCCACGCCTACGTCGCCAAAGACGGCAAGCCACATATTGGCGATACCCAGCGCTGCCAGCACAAGGATCAGCAGCTTAATGCCCAGCGCAAAGATTATGTTCTGCCAAACAATCGACATGGTCTTGCGCGCCACGCGGATCGCGCGGGAAATGTTGGACGGCTTGTCGTCCATCAGCACCACGTCGGCGGCCTCGATCGCGGCGTCGGAGCCCATGGCGCCCATGGCAATGCCCACATCGGCGCGCGTAAGCACAGGAGCGTCGTTGATACCGTCGCCGACAAAGGCGAGCTTGCCCTTGCCACTTTCGGCCGCGAGTAGCGCCTCAACGCGCTCGACCTTGTCGCCCGGCAGGAGCTGCGCGTGGAACTCGTCGAGACCGAGTTGCTTGGCCACAGACGCTGCAACCTCCTCGCGGTCGCCCGTGAGCATGACGGTGCGGTTGATACCGGCGGCATGCAGGTCGCGAATCGTTTGCTCCGCATCGGCCTTAACGGTGTCTGCAATCACGATGTGGCCGGCGTACACGCCGTCAACGAGCACGTGGAGGATCGTGCCGACAACCTCACAGTCCGGTGCTTCAACGCCGGCCGCGGCGAGCATCTTGGCGTTGCCAACGACGACGTGCTTGCCGTCGATGGTTGCCGTCACGCCGTGGCCCGCGTCGTTGGCGGAGTCGCTCACGCGCTTGGGGTCGACCTCGCCCTGGTAGGCGTCGCGCACGGACTGCGCGATGGGGTGATCGAAGAACGACTCAGCAAGGGCTGCGACTTCGAGCAGCGACTGCTCGGTATAGCCAGCCTCGGGGTGCACCGCGACGACTGAGAACGTGCCGTTGGTGAGGGTGCCCGTTTTGTCGAAGACGATGGTGTCCACGTCGGCGAGCGTCTCGAGGTAGTTGGAGCCCTTGATGAGAACGCCCAGCTTGGACGCGCCGCCGATGCCGCCAAAGAAACTCAACGGTACGCTGATCACGAGGGCGCACGGGCAGCTGACGACCAGGAAGGTCAGGCCGCGCAGGATCCAATCGGACCAAGCGCCAGTCACCAGGCCGCCGCCAAGCGCGAGCACCGCGGCAGCGCCAGTGACGGCGGGGGTGTAGACGCGGGCAAAGCGCGTGATGAAGTTCTCGGTGCGCGCCTTCTTTTCGCTGGCATTCTCCACGAGCTCCAGAACACGCGCGACGGTTGACTCGCCAAAGGGCTTGGTGGTGCGCACGTGGATGAGGCCCGTCATGTTGATGCAGCCGCTGATGATATCGTCGCCGGTCTTGGCGGGGCGGGGGACTGACTCGCCCGTGAGCGCGGCGGTGTCGAGCTGGGTTTCGCCCTCGACGATGACGCCGTCGATAGGCACGCGCTCGCCGGGCTTGACCACGATCACGGTGCCGACGGCGATGTCATCGGGAAAGACCTGTTCGAGTGTGCCGTCGGCTTGCTCGACGTTAGCGTAGTCGGGCGCGATGTCCATCATGGCACTGATCGACTTGCGGCTCTTGCCCACGGCGTATGCCTGGAACAACTCGCCGACCTGGTAGAACAGCATGACGGCGGCGCCTTCGGCCATGTGCGGGTCGGTGTCGGGGAAGAGCACCATGGCAAACGCGCCGATGGTCGCGACGGCCATGAGGAAGCTCTCGTCGAAGGCCTTGCCGCGGCGGATGTTATTGAATGCCTTTTGCAGTACGTCGTAGCCGGCAATCAAAAACGGCACGAGGAACAGCGCGAAGCTGGCGTAGATGTTGCCGGGCTCCCCAAATGCGATAGTGAGGGCGCCGAGCTCGTCGAGGGCATAAACAACGGCAAAAATGCCCAGTGCTACCAGGATGCGGTTGCGCTTGTGCTCAAGGGACTCTTTCTTCTTGCGCTTCTTCTTTTTCTTTTTGGGGTCGGCGGCTGCCATGATTCAAACCTCCCATTTGAGTGTATGAACACTTGCTCATATAATTTCGCGAGCAAAGGCCGCGGCAAGCGCGGCCTTACAGGTCAACGTGTGCGCGGGTTAGAGAATGATCTCGCAGTCCGGCTCGGCGTCGGCGGTGAACTCAACGACGCGGTCCAGGACCTCGTCGAACTTGGCGTCGTCGGCCTCGAGCGTCAGCTTCTGGGTCATAAAGTTGACCGAAACGGACTTGACGCCATCGAGCTTAGCCAGCTCGTCCTGAAGTTCACGCGCGCAGTTGGCGCAATCGATCTCGTCGAGCTTAAACTGCTTTTTCATGGTGGGTTCCTTTCCCTGTGTTGGCGGTCTGGGTGCCGGCCGCGCTGATACCGTGGTTGATTGCTATTCGCAGATATGGCTCATGCCCTGGTTGAGCATGGTATAGACATGATCGTCAGCGAGCGAGTAGAGAATGTTGCGGCCGTCGCGGCGGAACTTGACCAGGTGCGACTGCTTAAGCGTGCGCAGCTGGTGCGACACCGCAGACTGCGAGGTCGCGGTCGCTTCGGCGATGTCAGCCACGCAGAGCTCGCGGCCCATGAGGGCATAGAGAATCTTGATGCGCGTGGTGTCGCTGAAGACCTTGAACAGGTCGGCAAGGTCGTAGAGAAGTTCCTCGTCGGGAAGGTCCTCGGGCGAGCAGGTGGTGGGGACGATCGGCTCGGTGGCCTCGATGCCAGTCTTTGTTTCATCAGCGTGGCTGCTCATTGCAATATCCTTTCATATGAACATGCGCTCATATAACTTACTTCCGATTATATGAGCGCATGTTCATATGTCAATACAATTTACGTTAACTTCGATGACTGCTTGCCGCCTCTGCGATTTTCTGCGGGTTGGGAGACATCGACGCAATGCTCGCCAACATATTTCGAGATGTTCGGCCAGCATGCTAAGAAAGCCACCTTGAGAAGCTTTAGGACTGTTCATATTTGTACTTTATCGTGTTAAATACAGCGAGAATCAGTTCTTCCTCTACGGGAGTTCCTGCAGAATCAGTTTTATCTAAAGTTATATTGAGCATTGCTGCAGCCAATCTGGCACATCGGTGGCCGAATAAGTCGAAAAATGTAGGTGGACATCCGCAGAGATCGCCTTTAGAAGAGCGAATTCTCAATTAGATCAATAATCGTGTCGTCTTCCGTGCGGTTTCCATCGATTTTTGCGAACATGTCGCATTCCCAAGGCCCATTGATTTCCTCAGCAAGGGCCCCGACGTGTTGCATGTCGTCGGGTTCTGGCACATCGTTGATGCTCGGGTCATCAGCTTGCGGATATTGGCTTGCAATTTCGCGCTTGGCGGCCTCTTCTTCTTTGAGTGTCTCCAGGACGCGGCGACCGTATTCGAAGTAGCGCCGCAAGACAAATTGACGAAGAGTTTCTTGCAGGATGGCGAAGTTATCCGGGAGTCGACCGGGCCATATCTTCTCGCGAATGCGAATCGCTTCCATGACCCGCCTAAAAGCGGACTGCTTGAAAAACGAATGACGACTAACTGTGATAACGGCATATCCCATGTTTCGCAGCGTGTTTCGGCGTTCCTCGTCAATTGATTGCTGTTCGGGCTCGTCGTGGTAAAAGCCGTTGTATTCGATATCGGTCATCGAATTTTCGAGCAGCGCGTCGAGGTAGAAAACCGTCCGTCGCGTTAGGGCGGCGTATCTTTTGGGGACTGGGATCGGATAGTCCGTTTTGATAGCGCGTATGGCTAAGCCACCCATTGACTTGGGCATTGTCAGCATCATGACAAACGCCGTTTCGAGTGGGGAGCGACAGCCTTCGCGTACATAAGAAAGTGCCTTAAGTGCTTTATTAGATCCACGATACCCCGATGCCTCTGAAAAGAAGGCTCTGAGCTCTTCAACGCTGGTTAGGGCTGGGCGCTCGCGATATTGAGTTTCGTCGGACGTTCCAAGCGCGTAGGAGCCGCAGATTTCAAAGTAATACTCAACGAGCTCCGAAAGGTTGAGGTCGGCTGCTGCTTCTAACGCGCACAGCTTGATATCGACGATGTAGACGTTCGGCTCGAGTTCTAGGTAGCTTTCTGCATCAAACGTATAGCGCGTGCAGTGGCAGATGCAGCCCTTGCGGTGCCTTTTGGCATTATTGGAAAACGTCAGCACATGGATGCTTTCAGAATCGACATTCTTTCTGTTGAGCCATGCTCGCGCCGCTTCCAGGTTGGACGTGGTCGGCGCAGACACCTTGATCTTTTCCATAGATATGGGATCGGTCGCGTGGCTTGCGAGCGAGTTGACTGTTTGGTATACAGCGCGTGCCGTGGTATGTGACAGAACGATTCCCATACGCGCATGATGGCATAGCGGACGCCATATACGCTCGAAACTTCGGGCAACGGTATTGGGGCGCGGCTTATCTTCTGCGAACGGTGGGTTTTTGAGCTGTCGTATTGAGGGGGGCAGCTTCGGCTGGGGAGGTTTCTGTCGGCTGCCCCATTTTGGTGAACTTTAGTTGCGGATTCGTAGCTTCTAAGCGTTTTTGCCGACCGCTCAGATGCCTCACCAACATAATTTGAGTTATTCGGCCTTATCCTATACGAATGGTGCGATCGCAACGTCCTATTCGAATTGATTCAGGTAGATTTATAGGGCTTGGTTGCGAAATTGGGGCGACTATAGCGCTCGATTGCGGTTCAAGGGGCCTTGACTAGTGGTTCAGCTGGCCGAACAACTCGAAAAATGTAGGTGGGCCAACCTGCCGACTATGTGAAGCACGCGTATTTGCTCGTTTTGATGAAAACTAGGGTGCAGCCATAAGGCTGCGCCCTAGTTTACTGCGTGCCGGTGTGCCCAGACGGATTGCGCTGTGCCTGGCAGGCGCTCCCGCAGATGGATCGGTTATTTCGCGAATAGGTTCTTGAGGTTGAACTCGGCTTGGACGGTGCGGAGCATGAGGTCGGTGTCGTCCAAGCCCAGGTGCTGCTCGTTGGCGTCGGCGGCGAGGGTTCCACGGCGGCGCGCCCAGTTCTCGAGCGCGGCTGGGGCGGACTCGCGGGGGAGCGAGCGCACGTCGGCGTCCAGGCTGCGGCAGATCTGGCGCGAGTCGATGACGATGATCTTGCCGGCGCGGCGTGCCTCGGCGTAGCCGTCCAGGTGGATCTTGAACCAGCTGTCCTCAAAGGCGGCGTTGTGTGCCATGTACGGGTACTTCTTCATAAGCTTGAGCAGCTGCTTTTGCAGCTCTTTGTTCTCGCGGAACGGCTTTTTGCCGTCGATGTCGTCCCAGGTGATGTGGTGGATATTCGACAACGGCACATCCTCGCCGCGGTAGATGTCGGGCAGGCCGCAGTAGTGTGCCTCGGCGTCATGCGGGACGGCGTCGCTGGTGAGCTCCATGATCTCCCAGCCCACGTTGATGATATAGCCGCGCTCGGGTGCACGGCCGGTGGTCTCGATGTCGATACCGAGCACGGTGCCCTGGATGGGCTTGCGGGCGTAGGCCACGCCGAGCGCGTCGCGGTCGCCGCGGATTTCGCGCATAACGGACGCGGCGGTGCGCTTTTGCATCTTGCCGATGGCGGCGCAGGTGTCGGCATCGGACAGGCCGCGCGAGAGCGTCGCGGGCGTCACGTTGCGCAGACGCGCCTCGCCAATCTGGTCGCACAGGTCGCGGTTGCGGTCGGCCAGGTCGCGCACGGTGGCAAAGTCGAAGCCGGGGTCGCCCTCGGCGGTAAAGTACTCGGTCTCGAGCACCTTGAGGGCCTCCTCGCCCTTCTGGCGCTCGGACTCCATGGCGCCGTGGTCGCCGTAGATAAACATGGGGATAAACGGCTGGCGCTCGTATTCGAGTGCTTGCGATACGTTCATATGCTACTCCTTGGACGGGCCGCGTTGTGCGGCTCGAGGTTACTAAGTTATGGCGAGATGATAGTTTACCATAGGCAACTATTGGCACCGCGCCCGGGACAACTACAATACCCTAGTTGACCGCTAGGACTTTTACAATGCTGCCGAAAGACACGAAAGGTTCCATCCGTCATGGATTTACTGATTGATATTCTGCTCGACGCCGGCAAGGACACGCTGTCGCTGCTGCCGTTTTTGTTGGTGACGTATCTTGCTCTCGAGACACTTGAGCACGTTGCGGGCGACCGCGTCAACGGCGCTATCAAGCGCGCCGGCGCTGCGGGTCCCGTGGTTGGCTCGCTGCTGGGCATGGTGCCGCAGTGCGGATTTTCGGCCATGGCAGCAACGCTGTACGCCGGCCGTGTCGTGACCTTGGGCACGTTGGTGGCGGTGTTCCTTTCGACCTCCGATGAGATGCTGCCGCTGTTGCTTGCCGAGCAGGTTCCCGTGCAGACTATGGCGATGCTTTTGGCTTCGAAAGCGCTGATCGCACTGGTCACGGGTTTTATCGTGGACGCTGCCATTCGCGGCCTGCGCCGTAACGCCCGCGCGCACGCGGCGATTCGCCGTACCGTGCTGGGAACCGCGGCCAACCCGGCCCACGTGAACTGCGCGCACGACGACCACAGCGGCGGTGACATCATCGACGAGGTGGCCGAGGCAGGCGTGAGCGCCGACCACATCCACGAGCTGTGCGAGCGCGACCATTGCGGTTGTGATGAAGACGAGGACGAGCACGAACACGGACATGGCCACGATCACGGTCATGAGGGCGAACATGAACACCATGATGGTCACGGTCACTCTCACTCCCACGAAGGGACGCCTGTCCTGTCGATCATCCGCAGTGCGATCTCGCACACCGTGCAGGTCTCGGTATTCATTTTTCTGGTGACGCTGATTCTGGTCGCCGTGCTCGAGACGTTCGGCGAGTCCGCGATCGAGCAGTTCCTGCGCGGCAACGAGACACTCGCTGTCCTGGGTTCGGCGCTTGTCGGGCTGATTCCCAATTGCTCGGCGAGCGTGGTCATTACACAGCTGTATCTGGAAGGCGCGCTGCAACTGGCGCCGATGCTCGCCGGCACGCTCATTTCCGCCGGCGTGGGTTATCTGGTGCTGTTCCGCACCAACCGCAGCGCCCGCGAAAATGCCGTGTTCCTGATCATGATGTACGTCATCGGCGCTGGCTGGGGCCTCATCCTCTCCGCCGTTGGCCTCTAAGTAGGCCTAAAAAATGGGCTTCAAATAGCCATGCTCAGCGCCTGCGCAATGCGGCGACGCATGGCATTTTGAAGCCCGTTTTTTGTTGAGCCATGGATTCCGAGCGCTCACACCGCTCAAAACAAAAAGGTAGATTTTAGGCATGTCTCAAAAATCTACCTTGGTTAGTGCAGCAACTCGGTGAGGTTGCGTTTAAAGCGGGCGCGGTCTTCGCTGGTAAATGCTGCCGGACCGCGAGTGCGTCCGCCGGCGCGGCGCACCTTCTTTTCCTCGTGGCGAATAAACAGCTGCATATCGATAGTCGCCTTGTCGTACACGCGCCCGCGCACACCGATGGCGGCGGCATCGCGCCCGAGCACCATGCTCGCCAAGCCAATGTCCTGCGTCACGACCACGTCGCCCGCCTGCAGGCGTTCGACAATGGCAAAGTCGGCGCTGTCGGCGCCCACGCTCACGTCGAGCGTCGTGACCCAAAAGCCGCGACGCGCGTGCTCGGCATCGCGCGGGTCGTCGCGGCGAATGTGCCGTTCCAGGTTTTGCGTGCTGTTGCCGGCGATAACAACGGCGACGCCCGCCCGCCGCGCGCAGTCAATCGACTCGCGCGTGACCGGGCAGGCGTCGGCATCAATAAAGAGCGTTCGCGGCATCTAGTGCACCAGTTTGCCAAATTGAATAGCGCGAACAATCAGCGTTACGCCAAACACCAGCAGCGCGGCGCCGCTAAAGATGACGAGCATCTTGGCCGACCACAGCGGATAGATAAACACGAACATGCCGGCGATGATGGAAAGTGCGCCGCTCAGGATAGCGAGGGCGCGGTTGGACGAAAGCTCGGACTCCAGAATGGACATGACACCTTCGACAATCCAGCCAAAGCCGGCCACGATGACCACCATCGTGGTGAGCGTCGCGGTCGAGAAGGCCTGGTTGCGCAGGATTATGACGCCGCCCAGGATAATGAGTAGGTTGGAGATGATGCTCGTGACGCGCCAGCCGGTGGGCAGCAGCGGCTCAAAAATGGCAGTGAACAGCCTGATGGCTGCCGTAATCACAAAGTAGAAGCCCAGGACGGTCGTCAAAAAGACGAGGGACTTGGCGGGTGCAAAAAGCAGCGCGATACCAGCAATGAGCGCCACGACGCCCGTGATGGCGTAGATCCAGCGCACGGCCTTGACGGCTTTGCCTGCCATGCTTTTCTCGTCAAATCCAAACTGGCTCGATTTTTGGTCATCGTTCTTAAAGATGCCCATAATGTCTCCTTTCCGTGCGGCATAAGCCTTGATCGTTACAACCAGTATCCCCTAAGGGCGCTGACGTATGGGTCGGGGAGGGCGAAACGTAACCCAAAGGCCCCGAATTGTTTCCGTTGTTCCCCACGTCGCGATTTTCTATTCAACAGGTGTAGAACATTGCAGCCCTGTTCGTTATTGCCTACGTTTTAGGTTAGATTTTCCTAAGGACAATTGGCTTGTATTGGGGGTCCCTATGAACGAAGCAGTTCCCGAGGCACCGTCGAGTGTCGAATCGATGGCAAAGC
Source organism: Collinsella sp. AF37-9 (assembly GCF_003475115.1). Lineage (NCBI taxonomy): Bacteria > Bacillati > Actinomycetota > Coriobacteriia > Coriobacteriales > Coriobacteriaceae > Collinsella > Collinsella sp. AF37-9. The sequence continues at coordinate 46,507 of NZ_QROQ01000012.1, forward strand.
AAGGTTGCGAAAAGCTCGGTCTGGAAGCGTTTGATGCGCTGGTCCGTCGTGCCCGTACGTGCCGCCGTTTTGACGAGTCCATGCGCGTGCCGCGCGAGTTTTTGCTCGAGCTGGCGGAACTGGCGCACCTGGCTCCCTGCGGCGCCAATGCTCAGCGTCTGCGTTTTCACGTGGTGAGCGGTGCCGAGGATTGCGCGCGTGTATTTGACGAGCTCGCATGGGCCGGCGCACTTAAGGATTGGCCGGGTCCTGCCGAGGGCGAGCGCCCGACCGGCTACATCGCGATTCTGGCTGAGCGCGCCGTTCCGGGCAAGCCTGCCGCTCCCATTACCGAGGTCGACACGGGCATTGCCGCGCAGACGATGATGCTCGCCGCCCGCAGCGCTACGCCCGAGGTGGCAGCCTGCATGTTCAAGGCCTTTACGCCCCATGCGATCGATGCCATGGGGCTCGATAACGACAAGTATGAGCTCAAGCTGATCATGGCCTTTGGCGTTCCGGCCGAGACACAGGTGATCGATGAGATCGATTCCAACCCCGACGGCTCCATCAATTATTGGCGCGACGAGGCGCAGGTGCACCACGTACCCAAGCGTCCGCTTGCCGACGTGCTGCTGTAGTTGTGCGTCGTTGCGGTGCAATCCGGCGGCAAAATCACCACAAAGGCTCCTGTCCCCTTTGTGGTGGTACGAGGGGAGGGTGTGTGGCAGATCTGTATTTGGTGCGGCATGGGCAGACTGAGCTCAATGTGCAGAGCATTTTGCAGGGCTGGCACGATTCGCCGCTTACGGCGCACGGGCGCGAGCAGGCGCTGACGGCGCGTACGGCGTTTGCGGCGCGTGGCGTGGCCTTTGATCATGTGTATTCCTCGCCGTTGGGCCGGGCGCGGCATACGGCCGAGCTTATCGTTGGCGAGGGCCGTTCCATTGAGCTGGTCGATGACCTGCGTGAGTGGCATTTTGGCTCGCTGGAGGGCACATCAAATCGCGAGATGCCGCCGCAGCCCTGGGGCGATTATCCGATGGCCTTTGGCGGCGAGTCGGAAGTGCAGCTTCAGTCGCGCATGGTCGCGGCGCTGTCCCGTATTATGGCCCGGCCGCAGCACGACTGCGTGCTGGCGGTTTCCCACGGCTCAGCCTGCCAGGAGTTTCTTGAGTATGTGACTGGCGGGGGAGAGCTACCCGACAACGGTGCCGTGCTTCATTTTGGCTATTGCGACGGGGCGTTTTCGCTCTTGGGTTGGTAACGAACGAAAGGACCCCTATGAATAAAGATCTGTATCTGGTCCGTCATGGACAGACGATATTCAACCTTAAGCGTATCATTCAGGGGTGGAGTGACTCGCCGCTTACGCAGCTGGGTTGCGACCAGGCGGCGCGCGCCGGCATGTTTTTACGTGCGCGCGGCATTGAGCCCGATCATGCCTACACCTCTACGCTTCATCGCACCGAGCAGACTATCGCCAACTTGTGGCCGGGCTTGGCGTACGAGCGCCTGGACGGCCTGCGTGAGTGGTTCTTTGGCGACTTTGAGGCCGAGCGCGTGATGCTTATGCCCGAGCGCCCGTGGCGCGACTTCTATCGGCAGTTTGGCGGCGAGGGCCAGATCCAGGTGCGCACGCGCATGGTGGCGACGCTGACCGATCTTATGCAGCGTCCGGACCATACGTGCGTGCTCGCGGTAAGTCATGGCTCAGCTATCAAGGAGTTTTTGGACCACGTGCGGGGCGCGGCGGCCGACGAGCGCGAACGCGTGCCGGGCAACTGCTCAGTGCTGCATTTTGCGTTTGACGATGCGGCCGATACGTTTGAACTGGTCGAAGTCTTTACGCAGGAAGACTACGCGCGCGAGCTGGGGCTAGAGCCGCTCGTGGCGGCGGCAGGTCCGCAGCGTGGATAACGCTGACGTTGCGGCCCGGTTTACCGGCGTAATTGTTTGATGCGAAAAGGGCGGAGGTGCATGCGTTTGCTGCATCTCCGCCCCTTGTTTGTTTGGATGCTGGGTTTTCCAGCTTAGCGTTTGAGTTCGCTAGAACCGTGAGACCTGGTGAGTGAGCAGACCCGTCGGAACCTGCGGCGCGCTGCCGCTGACCTGCGCGGCGGGGAACAGCACGGCTACAGCAAAGTTGAACGGCTCTTTGCCAGAGTAGGCGCCGGCAGCGCGGGCCTCGTCGGCCAGAATCTGCGATGCCCCAGCCAGTGCGGCGACATAGGCGGAGTCACCGGCGAACACCGGGTCGGGCGCCTGATCGAGCATGGCACGGATGGCGGCAACGGCGTCCTCGCGCTTGACCTCCCACACGCGATGTGTGACGCCCGCGGGATCGGTGACGGCGTAGAGCGATGCGCCCTCTTTGGCAGCGCTCAAAATGATATCCATGACGGGCGACGCCTCGTAGGCGAGCGACACGGGGCGCGGCTGCACCTTGAGCTCGGCGATCGCGCGCGCGGTGGCGAGTGCGTCGATGCTCTCGGCGGCAGCCTCGTCGCCGCCCGTCAGCACGTTAACCGGGCAAATCGCCACGACACCCGTCACGCGTCCCGGCTCTCCGGAGCATTCGTACACGTAATACGCCGCGCCCGGATCTTTGAGCATAAGCCCATCGGTAATCGCGCCGCGCAGGGCTCCGCTGTCACTCAGGATGCTGTCCATCGCAGGCAGCGCCTCGAGCACGCGGTCCTGAGCCGGGCGGATGCAGGGAAACGGAAGAGCTTTCATGGACGGTCCTAACGCGCGAGTCGGTTTGTTCGCGGCTTATTATGCCCCAACTTGGCCGTTCGCGTCCCAGAGCACGTTATCGGCGAGCGCGATTAGCACCTGCTGACAACGAACGATGTCGGCGTGGGGCACATATTCGTTGGGTTTGTGGGCGAGCGCGAGCGAGCCGGGGCCGTAGCTCATACAATTGCGGTTGCCTGTCTTGCCGGCAATGACGGCGGTATCGGTGTAGCCGGTAAAGAAGCCGACGGTCGTGTCCGCGTCCGTTACGTCATCGGCGGCACGCTTGAGCGCTGCTAGAAGGGGAGAGTTCGGGTTGCGCTCGATGGCGGGGCGGTCGCCCGTCACGGTGTAGCTGCCATGGCAACCGGGAACGGTGGCTTCGGCGACGGCGATGACATGCTCGACCATATTGATTGCGGCGGCCGTATCGGTCGGCGGGGTCAGGCGCATGTCGACCCAAACTTTGGCGCGGTCGGGTACGACGTAGGGGCGATATCCGCCCTCGATTTGGCCAAACGTGATGGTCGAAGGCCCCAGCTCATCGTGCGCGGGCAGCGCCGCAAACGCGCGACGAAGCGAACACACGACCTCGGCCATGGCGGCGACGGCATCCGCGCCCTTCCAAGGCTGGCTCGCATGCGCCGTCACGCCAGCCATTTCAATCTCGAACCACGTACGCCCCTTGTGCGCCACCTGGATCTGCCCGTCGGTGGGCTCGGTGTCCAGCACCCATTCGCGCGAGCCGACCCAGCCGGCATTGATGGCCGCCTCGGAGCCGCGCATAAAGTCTTCCTCGTCGACCGAGCAGATGAGCGAAAAGCCGCGGCGTGGCAGCGCGCCATCCGCCGCCACGCGCTCGAGCGTATGGACCAGTGCGGCAATGGCGCAGGCCAGGCCACCCTTCATATCGCAGGCACCGCGGCCATAGAGTTTATCGTCGCGCACAACCGCCCCAAGCGGTGCGATGTCTGCGTCCCAGCCATCGCCCAAGGTGACGGTATCCATGTGGCAGATATAGACCAGCCGCGGCTCGTCGCTTTGGCCCGGCACGGTGACTTTAAGGTTGCGGCGCCCGGGCAGCACTTCGAGCTCCTCAATCTGCACGGCATCGAGCGCAGAACTATCAAGTTGTGCCAGCTGCTGCTCAATGAGCCTCTTAATGAAGCGCTCAATTTCATCCTCATACGCGCCCGGGTCTGAGCTGTCGATCCGCACGAGTCCTTGCGTAAGCCGCCAGGCAAAGTCCTCATCAACCATATGCAACCTCACAATCAGTTTGCTTTCCAAACCGATTGTAAGCCTCCTGAGAGATCCGCGACGTGGGCGTGGCAGTATTTACCGTTCGCAGGCCGAGCCAGCGCGTTTGCCGTCCGAGCGGGTTCACAAGCGACGCAGCGGGTACGTACCCTTCATGGACGACATGCTGTGCGACATATCTGCCTTTCGGTATCACCGGATACCTCCACAGGTCTTGGCAATAATGCCGGACCTGCCCGATTCTGCGGACGATCCGCGCAGGGAGCACCTATGTGAGCATCCGCTCGTCACGCATTTCCTGGGCACCCCGTTACACGTGTTGGCGCAGGGCAGCTGCGGACGTAAGGGCGATCGCATTGTCAGGCATGTTTGGAACGGGGAGAGGCCGTTTGATTCCGTGCGGCAGACGGAGTTTGGCCTCGATGTTGCGTCCCCACTCTTTACCCTGCTGACTCTGGCTTCCTCGGTCTCAAACGAGCGTCTAATCATGTGCATGTATGAGATGTGCGGCACCTTTGCCGTGTGCAAGATTGCGCCTCAGGTAAAGTCGGCACTTGAGCAGGCATATGGGAGCCGATGGAGTGACGCACGGTCGGGCTGGGAAAACGTAAAGGATGTCTCGGGGAATCCAACGGACTTGTGGAAACGACCTCCCTTGATCGAGCTCTCTGAGCTTACAGAGTTCGTCGATAAGGTCCGGGGGCTCCGCGGCGCTAAAACGTTCATACGAGCCGCGAAATGCATTACGGGGGTGGCAGCATCGCCGCTCGAGGTCCAGGCTTCGATGCTGTTTGGCCTTACGAGGTTGCGCGGCGGCGAAGGGCTGAGCCTTACCAATAACGTTGAGATTCGTATGACGCGCAGCGCCCGCCTGATTTCGGGGCTTGATAGGCGCTATGCCGATATCCTGCTGGCAAATAAGGACGGCAGCCGAGAGTGTCTGGTTGAATGCCAGGGTAAAGCCATTCACGGATCCATTGAATCCAAGATTTCGGACTCCGATCGAACGACGGCCTTGCAAGCCATGGGATATCCCGTCGTTCTGATGACCTATGGTCAGCTGGCCGACTTCGATGCCTTCCGCGTGGTGATGGAGCTCATCATGTCCTATCTCGATGTGCCGCTGAAAGACAAGACGCCGCGACAGCAGGAGCTCGAACGGCGGCTTCGTGAGGAGATTTTTATCGATTGGGCGGGAATGTAGTCGCGCGGTGGGTAAACGGTAGCGCGAGCTAGAGTTCTGGTCGCAAAAAGGCTTCAATTTTGCCTTGGAGGGACCCTAAAAATGCTATCTAGAATAAGTTGTTTCGGAAAATAGACAGTCAACTTACATTCGGCACATAGAGACCGATTTTTACCTACTAAAGTCCCTGATAAAGCTGTTTATCAAAGCGGGCGTGCTTAGCGACTGGAGCCTCACTATCGATTATCTGAAAAAACTTGTTCTGGGTATCATTTTAAAGTCGTCCGGAGCAACAAAATCGCCCCCCGTTTCGTGAAAACGGGGGGCGAATGGGCTTCGTGGTCTGTCTGGCAGGTTTGGCGCCGGCGCTACTTAATCACGCGCACGCGATACATCGACGGAATCTGCTTGAGCGCCTCGATCGTGCTGCCGTCCAGGTGCTCATCGGTGTCGAACATGGTGTAGGCGTTCTCGCCAGCGGACTCGTTGGTCATGCGCTGCACGTTGGCGTTGTCCTTGGCGAGAATGGCCGTGATCTGGCCGATCATGTTGGGCACGTTGGCATGCAGGCAGGCAATGCGGCTTGCGGCGCGCGCCTTGCCCATGCTGCAGGCGGGGTAGTTGACGCTGTGCGCGATGTTGCCGTTTTCCAGGTAATCCTTGAGCTCGCTGATGGCCATGTCGGCGCAGTTGGCCTCGGCCTCGCCGGTGCCGGCGCCCGAATGCGTGGTGATAAACGTGTTGGGCATCTTGACGGTCTTGGGCGTGGCAAAGTCGCAGCTAAACCAGCTGAGCTTGCCCTCGCGCAGGGCAGCGTCGACGGCGTCCTCGTCAATGATGGTTTCGCGCGCGTAGTTGATGAGCACGGCGTCGGGCGCCAGCAGGTCGATCTGCTCGGTGCTGATCATGCCGATGGTGTCTGCCTTGCTGGGCACGTGCACGGTGAGGTAGTCGCAGCCGCGGCACAGATCCTCGAGCGTGCCCACGCGCTGCACCTCGCGGCTCAGCACCCACGCGTGCTCGACGGAAATGAACGGATCGTAGCCGTAGACGTCCATACCCAGGTCGACGCAGGCGTTGGCGACCTTGGAGCCCACGTTGCCCAGGCCGATGACGCCGATGCGCTTGCCCTTGAGCTCGCGGCCCACAAAGGCCTTCTTGGCCTTTTCGGCATCGACCTGAATCTCGGGGTCGTCGGCGTTGTTGCGCACCCAGTTCATCGACTGCACGACGCCGCGGCTCGAAAGCACCAGCATGCCCAGGACGAGCTCCTTGACGGCGTTGCTGTTGGCGCCGGGGGAGTTAAAGACGACGACGCCCTTCTTGGCGTACTCCTCGACGGGGATGTTGTTGACGCCGGCGCCGCAGCGGGCGATGGCGCGGATGCCCTCGGGCAGCTCGTAGCCGTGCAGGTCGGTGGAACGCATCAGGATGGCGTCGGCCTCCTCGGCGGTGCTCACAAACTCGTAGCCCTCGCCAAACTCGACTTCGCCGTCTTTGGTGATGTCGTCGATGGTCTTGATCTTGCGCATGGAAAACTCCTTAGCAGGTTTGTTTGAAACAAGTGGTTTGAAGTGGCTGGTCGGCCCGCGGGTTGCGGGCTAGTTAGATCGCGGGCTCAAACTATGCTGCGCTTCGAAGTCCTTCATGTACGTGGCCAGCGCCTGCACGTCTTCCATGGTGACGGCGTTGTACACGCTGGCGCGCATGCCGCCCACCAGGCGATGGCCCTTGACGTTTTGAATCTGGTGCTCGGCCGCGCCTGCGACAAAGGCGGCGTCGAGGTCGGCATCGCCGGTGCGGAACGTGACGTTGGCGATGGAGCGGCTGTCGGCCTGCGTGGTGCCATGGAACAGTTCGCTTTGCTCGAGCAAGTCATAGAGCAGGTTGGCTTTGGCCCAGTTGCGCTCGGCCATGGCGGCAAGTCCGCCGGTCTGCTCAACCCAACGGAACACCTTGCCGCACACGTAGATACCAAAGGTGTTGGGCGTGTTGAGCATGGAGCCCTTGGCGGCCTGGGTCTTAAGGTCCATGTACTGCGGCGTCTGCGCAAAGGCTGGACCGTCGGCGATCAGGTCGTCGCGCACGATAACCACGGTGACGCCCGCGGCGCCGGCGTTTTTCTGAGCGCCGGCGTAGATGAGTCCGTAGCGCTCGACGTCGAGCGGCTGCGACAAAAAGCAGCTCGAGACATCGGCGACCAGCGGTACGTCGCCGAAGTTAGGCAGCTCGTGGTACATGGTGCCAAAGATGGTGTTGTTCTGGCAGATGTAGACGTAGTCGAGCCCGCCGTCCGCGGCCTCGGCGGCAATGCGCGCGTTGATGTCGGCCATGGCGGGAATGCGGTCGAAATTGGCGTCCTCGGAGCTCGCGAGCAGCACGGCCTCGCCGTACTTGGCGGCTTCCTTGTACGCCTTGTTGGCGAAGTTGCCGGTCACGACGTAGCCGGCGCGGCCGCGGCGCATGAGGTTCATCGGGATGCCCGCAAACTGCAGCGTGGCGCCGCCCTGCAAAAACAGAACACGGTAGTTATCGGGGATGCTCAGCAGGCGGCGCAGGGTTGCCTCGGCGTCGTCGATGATCTGCTGGTACATGCTAGATCGATGGCTCATCTCGAGCACGGACATGCCGCAACCGTGGTAGTCCATCATCTCGTCGGCGATCTCGGCGAGCACGCTGGTAGGCAGCGCGGCCGGGCCAGCTGAGAAGTTGTGCACACGTGCCATCTTCTAGTTCCCCTCGTAGTCGTTTGAACGTTCGGGATACTTTAGCACAGTGCAGCGTCAGGCGCGACCGCATCACGGTAAAACTCGAGTGCGCCGCTATGATTTACAGGATGGTTACATGGGGGAGGGGTGCTTTACTCCTCGGGCAAATCCAAATCTGCGAGCGAAGGCATGAGGTTCTCTAGGCGCTTGATTTCTTCGTCGCAAATTAGCTAACCCCTGGTCACTACGACGCCAGTGTGGCGATGACAGCTTCGTCGCCGGCGTGGACTTGGGTGTTGCCGTCGGGGATGATCGTTTGGCCTTCGCGCTTGAGCATCACCACGATAAACGGGTGCTTGCCCTGCGGCACGTCGCGCAGGCGCTGACCGGCCAGGCGACCGTGGGGCGTCACGGTGACCTCGCGCAGCGTAACCTCGGCACGCTCTTCAAACGTTGGCGCGGCCATAACCAGAAGGTCGCCTTCTTCAATTACGGTGTCGCCGTTGGGCAGCACGGGGTGTGCGCCGTCACGCAGCACCAGGACCACGAGCATGTCCGTCGCACTGCCAATATCCGCAAGCGAGCGACCGGCAAACGGATGGCCCGCGCCCACCTTGAGCTTGACGAACGACATGCCGTTTTCGTCGCGGTAATCGTTAAAGGTGCGGCGCACATCGCCTGCTGCATCGATCATGTCGAGCTTCTTTGCCACCGCCGGTAGCAGCGAGCCCTGCACCACAATGCTCGACACGGCAATCACAAAGACGAGGTCAAACAGGTCGTGCCCACCGGGAACACCGGCCACCACGGCAAAGAGGCTAAACACGACCGAAGCCGCGCCGCGCAGACCCGCCCAGCTTACGAGCGCCACCTGGCGAGGGTTCGTCTTAAAGGGCGCCAACAGCAGGCTGACGGCGATGGGGCGGCTCACAAAGAGCATAAACGCCATGAGCGCCAGGCCGGGTAGCAACATTTGCGGCAGGCGTGCGGGCGTCACGAGCAGGCCGAGTAAGAAGAAGATCGTCATCTCGGCCATCTCGGTAAGGGTATCGAAGAAGTGCGCCATCTCGACCTTGCCGGTGATGTCGCTCGCGCCCAGAACAATACCTGCCAGGTATACAGCCAAAAAGCCGTTGCCGCCCAGGTAGCTCGGCAGCGCGTAGGCAACGATCGCCACGGCGAACAAAAAGATAGTCTGCGCGCCCTCGGCCGTTGCGTGTGCGCGCTCAATCAGACGGCTGGATGTCCAGCCGATGGCAAGGCCCAGCCCCACGCCCAGGATGATCTGCTTGGCCAGCAGCACGGGAATGTCGATATTGCCGCCCGCCGCGAGGGTCGCGAGCACGGCGGTGAGCATGTAGGCGACGGGGTCGTTGGAGCCCGATTCGACCTCGAGCAGCGAGTCGGTGCCGCCCCTCAGCGACAGGTTGTGCTCGCGCAGCACGCTAAAGACGCTGGCCGCGTCGGTGGATGCCACGACCGATCCCAGCAGCAGGCCGCCGATCCAGTCGAAGCCCAGCACAAAGTGGGCGAACACGCCGGTGATGCCAGCAGTGATGACGACGCCGAGCGTGCTCAGCAGCACCGCCGGCGCGGCGACGGGCTTGGCGCGGTCTATGTTGGTGTTAAAGCCGCCGTAGAACATGATGAACAGCAGCGCCGTGCTGCAGACGGTTTCGGTGAGCGCGTAGTCGCTAAATTCGATGTGCGCCGGCCCGTTGACGCCCAACAGCATGCCGAGCGCGATAAAGATGAGCAGGGTGGGGAAGGGGAGTTTTTTGCCGACGGGTTTGATGGTCAGGCACAAAATGATGACGAGGCCGATAAAAAGAAGGATCTGGTTCATGGATAGTGTCCGCTCCTGGGTGGTTGGCGTGGCACGGTCAGTTGTCTGCGGTTATTTGTACCCAAAGATGGTGGGTTTATGGGGTTGGATTGCGGGCGTGCGCGATATCGTCATAGACGGCTGTCGTCTTTGCCTCTGCTCGGAAACCCTTTCCAGCTTTATTGCAACGGAGTACAATGGGTAACGTTTAAGTTCAACTTGAAGTTTTAGTTACGGCTCCGGGCTTCGGCCGCAATGCAAGGAAAGGCGTACCATGGCGATCTATGTGACATCTGATGCTCACGGGCACGTGCGTGCGCTTGACGAGGCCCTGTCTAAGATCTCGTTGACGTCCGACGACACGCTGTACGTGCTGGGCGACATGATCGATCGCGGGCCCGATCCGGTCGGCGTTATTAAGCTCGTGCGCTCGCTGCTCAACGCCCGTGTGCTCAAGGGCAATCACGAGCAGATCATGCTCGATGCCATCATTGGCCAGGATCCGCTCGATGCCGAGACCTGGGATATCAACGGTGGCTGGACGACGCGCGAGCAGCTCAACGACATGGAATTTGAGGCATACGAGGAGCTCGTGCGATGGATGGCCGCGCTGCCGCTCTACGCGGTGGTCGAGACCGAGGAGCGCCCGTATCTGCTGGTACATGCTGGAATCGAGATGAAGGCGGCGCGCGCGTTTTTACTTGAGCATGGCGTCGATTGTGCCGATGGCGTCGGAGCGGTGGGTGCCGATCGCGAGCTGCTGCAGCAGATGCTCGCGGTGCAGTCGTCCGATGACCTGCTGTGGATTCGTCACGGCTATTGGGATGCGCCGACGGGACTGCTTTCTGCCGAGGGCGAGGGCCCGGTCGTGGTGAGCGGCCACACGCCCACGGTGTCGCTTGGGCGCTATTGCGAGGTTGGCGGCCTGGCGGGGCTCGATGAGGAGTCGGGCCGCGGGCAGATTGTGCGCCTGGGTGGCGAGGATACCGCCGGCGTGCCCGATCGCATCGATATCGACTGCGCCGCCGCCACCGGCTCCGAGTTCGGCCGCGTCGGTATCCTGCGCCTTGATGACGGCGCCGAGTTCTATGCGAACATCAACCCAGGCGAATAATCGGTGCAAAGGGTAGCTAATTTGGGACGGAGCTTTTTTGACTACTTTCGGAGAATAGCGCCTTCTTGCTCGGTAAGCGCGAGAAATGAGGAGCGTCTGCGTCCTCGGCAGTGCGAAAATGCTCGAAAAACCATCGCAACGGAGTCAAACGACGTTGCGACGGTTCTTTTTTGGCTGCCCGCTGGCTAAGTGAGTAGACTTTTTTGGAAATGCCGAGCAGCCGGCAAATTTGCCTCAACAAAACCGCAGGTCACTGACTTGTGTTTTGCCGGTGTGGTCAGGGATTCGGCAAAAGTCTACTCACTTAGTTTTGCGTGTCACAAATCGTCCGCAACGAGACCCCCCATTGCGCCAATTAGGCGCCGTACGGGTTGCGGTCGCGTTCGATGCGTTGGCGGATGTGGGCGTACTCGATTATCAGCAGCACCAGGAGTAGGGCCATGATGGCTAGGTAGCTCACCACGGCGCCCATCAGACCCAGCAGGTTGATCAGGATCACCGGCAGCACTACGCTTACGGCGAAGCAGATCAGGTAGATTTTGGTGACGTCGCCGGCATGGCGCAGCACCGTGATGATGGCGTAGATAAAGTCGATGGCCGCGGTGACGCCGCCGGCGACAACCATCAGCAGTGCCAGCGTGCGGTAGCGCTCAAAATTGAGGCCGTACATGAAGCTCATGAGGGGAATACCGGGACCTGCCATAAATGCGGCGCACACGCTGGTGATGACCACGATCAGTGCCATAACGGCAACAATAATCAGGTCAAAGCGGCGACGCTTGCGCGGATTCGTCCAAATGCTCGACAGACGCAGAAGCTGCGGTTTATAGACAAATCCGATGCTCAACAAAATGGCCTGCGCTGGAAAGAACAGGGCATTAAAGTACAGCTGATATTTGTATGCCAGCGTGCCTTCCATCACAAACTTGGGCATGCTCTCAATAAGGTTGAACAGGAACAGTGCACCAAAGAGCGGGGCGCACTGGACAAACAGGTGGCCGACCTCGCGCAGGCTCACGTGGCGCGATTTTTCGGTCTCGAGCAGGGCAAGCGGCGCGGTGACCAGCACGAGCGAGGCGATGGCGGTGACACCCATGGCCATGGCCGCGATGGGCATACTGCGCGTGAGGAACAGCGCCACGCTAAAGACCGCGATGACGCCGACGGATCGTAGCGTTTGGCTCATGCCGGCCAGGTAGAGTTTGTCGGCCTGCTGCAGGCGGCCCTCGTACACGTCGGCAATGCCGTCGATCACCTTATACAGGTAGACGCCCAGGCCGATTGTGGCCATCTGCGCATCGTAGCCGCGGGCGCTGCTGTATACCAGGCCGCATGCCAGCGCGAGCGCTCCGCAGATCAAGCGGTTGAGCTGGTAAGAGGCAAAGGACGTCTTTTCGTCGATATCCGAGACCTGGAAATTGCGCACGCCGTAGTTGCACGCGATCATGATGAGCGTGCCGGTGACAAAGGCGATGGAGAATTTGCCAGCCTCCTCGGCGCCCACGAGCTGTGTGGACACGATGGTGAGCAACGGAAACGCCATGCCCCACACGGCGGTGCCCAGGGTATTCCAAAGGTAGTCGCGACGGGTGGCGTGATCTTCGTACTCGGCTTCTTGCGTGGAGAAGCCGCCGCCGTAGACGGCTCCGAGCAGGCGGTTCCACCAGGCATTGACCATGCGGTGGATGGGGCCGGGCTGGCGATCGCGCTCGCGGCGACGGCGTGTGGCCTGGCTGCTGTCGGGACCGCCGGCGTTACGCTGGCTTAGCTCTTGGATTCGTGCGAGCTCCTCGGCGGTGTGCGATGCGGGGAACAGGCCGTTCTCGATGCGTCCGCCCTGCCCGTGCGCCCCGTCCGATACGGTGGGGTCGGCGACGCCATTGCGGCGGGCGATGGCGCGGCGAATGCTATCGATGGGCGTGATGCTCAAAGCGGAGTCCTTTCTATTGCTGCGCTCTAGTATAGACGCGACGGTGTTCGTTCGTGTTTTTGAACAGGTTGTTCGATAATTTCGGCGGCGCCATTCAGTAGACGGCACTTAGGGACGCTCTTTTTGTGCCGGCACTTTGGGAACGTCCCTAAGTGCCGGCATCTGGGGACACTCCTTGGTTGTTGCCTGTTCAAGAGTGTCCCTGATGGCTAGTCGTTTAAGAACGTCCCCAATGACTAGGCCGCTTGCGTGCGATTTTTGACCGTTGGGCGGGTGCTTCGCCGCTGCCGCAAAAACGTTTTTGCATATCGGGTACAACGGGCTTTACGTGAGTAAAGTGCGCGCCGCGTTCACGTGTCGCGCTTTTAAAGGAGGCTCCATGCCTGGTGTTACCCCTGCAGAAGTTTTGTCCAACTTTGGTCTTACGCTGGTCGAAGATCCCGCCGAGAATCAGCCCCGTCTGCTGGTCGATCTGCCCGCCGCGGAGCTCGTCGAGCACGCCATCCGCCGCGAAGAAGGCCGCATGGCATCCAACGGCGCGCTGGTGATCGAGACGGGGGAGCGCACTGGCCGTTCTCCCAACGACCGCTTTATCGTTGACACTCCCGATGTTCACGACAAGATCGCCTGGGGCGCCGTCAACCGACCGCTTTCGATCGAGAGCTACGAGACCATCAAGGCCGGTATCGTCGACTACCTCAACGAGCACGACGTGTTCGTCACCCGCGGTATGGCCGGCGCCGACCGCAACCACACGCGTCGACTGCTCGTTGCCTGCGAGCGTGCCAGCCAGGCGCTCTTCATTAAGCAAATGCTTGCCCGTCCGCTCGCTCGCGAAATTGCGCGCACCGGTGAGCCGGACTTCTGCGTGCTCGCCGCTCCCGGCTACCAGTGCGATCCTGCCATTAAGGGCCTCAACTCCAGCGCCGCCGTGGTCATCAACTTCCAGGAACGCGTGATTCTGGTCGCCGGCACCGGCTACTCCGGTGAGATCAAAAAGTCGATCTTCAGCGTCATGAACTACCTGCTGCCCGTCGAGGACGACGTGCTGCCCATGCACTGCTCGGCCAGCATGGATCCTGTCACGCACGAGACCGCCGTGTTCTTTGGCCTGTCCGGCACCGGCAAGACCACGCTTTCGGCCAACCCCACGCGGCTGCTGATCGGCGACGACGAGCACGGTTGGTCCGACATGGGCATCTTCAACATCGAGGGTGGCTGCTACGCCAAATGCGAGGGCCTGGACGCGTTCCACGAGCCCGAGATCTTCAACGCCGTCCGCTTTGGTGCCATCTGCGAAAACGTGGTGCTCGACGAGAACCGCAAGCCCAACTACGACGACGTCTCGATCACGCACAACACGCGCGTGGCCTACCCCGTCGAGCATATCCCCAACGCGTGGACCAAGGGCATGGGCACCACTCCAAGCGTCGTGCTCTTCCTGACCTGCGATGCCTTTGGCGTGCTGCCGCCCATCTCGCGCCTGACGGCCGACGCCGCCATGTATCACTTTGTGACGGGCTTTACGGCCAAGATCCCCGGCACCGAGGTCGGCGTCACCGAGCCCACGCCCACGTTCTCTTCGCTGTTTGGCGAGCCGTTTATGCCACTCGACCCCATGGTCTACGCTAAGATGCTCGGCGAGCGCATCGCCGACGGTCGCACCCGCGTCTATCTGGTCAACACCGGCTGGATCGGCGGCGGCTACGGCGTGGGCCATCGCATTGAGCTGGCCTACACGCGCGCCCTAGTCGCGCGCGCCCTCGACGGCACCATCGAGGACAGCGAATTCGTCCACGACGATATCTTTAACGTCGACATTCCCACCACGTGCCACGGTGTACCCGACGGCATCCTGGTGCCGCGCCAGTACTGGCAGAGCGCCGCTCGCTACGACGAGGCCGCGCACAACCTGGCCGTGATGTTCGAGGAGAACTTCGAGAAGAAGTACTCGCACCTGCCTGAGTCCGTCAAGGCCGCCGGCCCGCACGCCCAAGTGCCCGCCGAGGCCCGTCATCGCGGCCGCGGCTTGCTGGGACTCCGCCACTAGCGTCGCCTTCGACCCAAAATCACCACAAAGGGGACAGGCACCTTTGTGGTGGTTTTACTCGCGCGGATGACTCGGGTTACAATACGCCTGACATATCGTCCCCTTCTCCGGATGGGGACAGCGTAAGCGCTCTTGTGACGGCACCGTAGGACTTTGAAGGTGGCCGTTGTAAGGGCGCTTTTTGTTTGGGTGTCCGGGCTCGGGCGCACGCTATGAAGGGAGAGCATATGAAGAGTTTCGTTGCCGAGGATTCGTTTTGGGAGCTGTTTCCGCAGGCGGCAATCGGTGTTGTGGTCGTGGAGGGCATGAAGCCCGCGGCCCGGATTCCTCAAGAGGACGTAGATGCCATTGCGGCGCTGCTTGACCGCGCCAACATCGATGCGGAGCGTCATCTGACCAGCGACACTATCAGCGAGAATGTGCCGGTCAAGGCATGGCGCGAGGCCTATCGTCTGTTCAAGACCAAAAAGGGCGCGCGTTGCTCAATCGAGAACCTGCTCAAGCGCGTGCTCAAAGGCAAGCCGGTAGGCCACATTACGCCCGCGGTGGATATTTACAACACGGTGTCGTTGACCTACGCGCTGCCCGTTGGCGGCGAGGATCTGCATGCGATTGAGGGAGATCTTCGCTTGAAGGTGACTGACGGTGGCGATGCGTTTGTGCCGCTTGGCGAGGAAGCGGATGATCCGACACTGCCCGGCGAGCTCGCCTATATCGATGATGCAGGCGCCGTGTGCCGCTGCTGGAACTGGCGCGACGGCGTTCGCACGGCGCTGTCCGACGATTCGGCGGACGCATTTCTGGCGATTGAGTGCGTGGAGCCCGAGCGGATGGGGGACTGTCAGGCCGCGATCGATCGCTTAGCCGAGCTGCTCGAGCGCTATCTGGGAGCGACGGTTGTCGTCAAGACGCTTGTGACCCGCGACAATCCTTGCGTGGAGCTGTAGCGACGCCTAGAACTTATTGAGGTTCAAAACCACCACAAAGGTGCCTGTCTCCTTTGTGGTGGTTTTTATGTTGATGAGTTAACAAATAGGGTATGCGGGGCCGGCAGCCGATGAGTACGGCTAAGATGTTTACCCGTTAGCATCATGTAAGCGAAAGGCGGTCGTCACCATGCAGCAGAACGACGAGACACGTTTTGAGGACTTTGTCGGACTGATCAGCGGCCTCTACAAGGAGATTCAGCGTATCAAGACGTCCGAAGGCGCAAGGCTGGGCCTCAAGGGCTCCGACGTTATGTGCCTGTACTATCTTGAGCGCAGCAAGGACGGCCTGACTGGCGCCGACCTCGCCCGCATGGCCGGCGTTACCCGTGCCGCCGTTTCGCGCACACTGGCACATCTGGAGGAGGGCGGCTACGTCGAGGTTGACGACTCGGGTGATGCGGCCGTCAAGTATCGTGCTCCGGTGCGCCTGACTGCCCTGGGCGGCGAGAGCATGAGCGAGGCCGATCGCATCATTCGCGAGGTGCTCGATACCACCGGCAAGGCCATGGGCGTGGAGCAGCGCGAGCAGATGTATGCATCGCTGCGCACGATCCTCAACACCCTGCGCGAGATCTAGAGCCGCGCTGGCGCTAGCTTTCAGCCAAGAACTGCATCGTCCCGTTTGAGCGCGTACGCCGTGCCGGGACATTGCTGTCAAAATTCCCTGCGCGAGACCTGCGCAAGAAAGGATTCGTTATGTCCGTCCGCATTATTACCGATTCCGCAAGCGATATGTCGCCGGCGGAGCACCCCGCTCTGCGTGTTCTGCCGCTGTCCGTCACCTTCGGCACCGATGTGTATATGGATGGCGTCGACATCGATCACCAGCGCTTTTACGAGATGCTTGTGGAGCGCGATGAGCTGCCCAAGACCGGTCAGGTCAACCCGTACGCCTTTTCGCAGGCGATTGCCGAAGCGCGTGAGGCCGGCGACGAGGCGGTGATTATTACCGTGGGTGCCAAACTTTCGGGGACCAATCAGAGCGCCCGTACCGCACTTGCCGAGGCGCCGGGCGGCGACGTGTTCGTCGTGGACAGCAATAACGTGACCTTGGGCGAGCGCGTGCTGGTCGAGTATGCGCTGCGCCTGGTGGACGAGGGCCAGGGCGCGGCTCAGGTTGCGGCGGCTGTCGAGGCCGTGCGCGACCGCGTGGTCGTCATCGGCCTGCTCGAGACGTTGGAGTACCTGGTGCGCGGCGGTCGCCTGTCTGCTGCGGCCGGTGCCGTGGGTACGCTGCTCAACGTAAAGCCCGTGGTGGCTGCCGAGGACGGTCTGATCGTGCAGCTGGGCAAGGCGCGCGGTTCCAAGAACGGACGTAACCTGCTCAACCAGAAGGTCGAAAAGGCGGGCGGCATCGACTTTTCCATGCCGCTGGCGCTCGGCTATACGGGCCTTTCGGATGCGGTGCTCAAGAAGTATATCGAGGACAGCGCGGCACTGTGGACTGGCCACACCGAGGGTGAACTGCCCGTTCACACCATCGGCGCCACCATCGGCACCCATGTAGGCCCCGGCGCCGTAGCCGTAGCCTTCTTCCAACCCGTTAACTAGCCCACCTGCCAAAACCACCACAAAGGGGACAGTGAACTGCCTCCCATTTCTTGGACATC
>NZ_QROQ01000013.1:0-59355 GCF_003475115.1 Collinsella sp. AF37-9
GTCAGGTTCCTGGCCGCCCGGATATCGGAGGCCCTCGACGAGGCCGGGGCCCTCGAGGCCGAGACGGCGGGGCTGCTCGAGGGCGACGAGACCTACGCGTGCCTGCTCACCGTGCCCGGCATCGGCCCGAGGACCGCGGCGCAGCTCGCGGTGTCGGTCGACATCGCGAGGTTCCCGGACCACGACCACCTGGCCTCGTACCGCGGCATAGCCCCGAGGGTGAGGAGCTCCGGCACGTCGGTGAGGTCGGTCAGGGCGTCCAGGCGCGGCGACGCGAGGCTCAAGTCCCTGCTGATCTTCTCGTGCAACAGCCTGGTGAGGTCCTCGGGGCGCTACGGCGAGTACTACCGGGCCTGCAGGGCGCGGGGCATGGGGCACGGGCGGGCGCTCAAGGCCGTCGCGAGGAAGCGGCTCAGGGCGATATACGCCGTGATGCGCGACCGGGTGCCCTACCGGGAGTAGCCCCGACGGTTGACAAAACTATAGGAACACCCAACGACTAGTCATTGGGGACGTTCTTCAACGACTAGTTGTTGGGGACAGTCTTTGCCAAAGGCCCCGTTGGGCGAGATGTCGAACGGGAAGGTGCCGCAGCGATTGAACGCGGCGATAAACATGCGGATGGCGTTGGACGGCGTGGTGCCCACGAGCTGGGTTGCCACCGCGAAGGCCGCCTTTTCCTCGGGCAAGACCTTCGCGACAACCGGGGTCATGTGTTCTGCCATGGCGCTTCCTTTTTGAAACGACGGTGGTGCGGATAGATGCGGGCCACGCGGCTGGGCGACGGGCTGTGAAGGCAACCCGATTGGCCCGCATCCGGAGTTTGTTTCTGCGGCGTTGGTATTACTTGGTATTCCTAAGTATTACCCCGCAGATAGAATACCACATTCGCCCTACCCTTACAGGTAGATTTTTGGGACATGCCCGTGAATCTACTTTTGAGTCTTCGAGCGACGGATCGGAACGCCCGTAAAGCAAAAAGGTGGATTTTCGGGCATGTCCCAAAAATCCACCTGCAAGGCGTTATGAGATTGGAGCTTTTTAGGATGGGGCGAAAAGCGTACTTTTCCCAGTTGATAGGCTGAGCAAATTAGGACACGGCTCGGCACGCAGTAGTCCCCGGCGGCAGTTCATTGCCGTCGGGGACTACTGGATAAAGGCGTTATCAACCGCTCCTCACGTCAATGCATAAGCAAAGCGGTCAAGCGGCTATCCCTCCTGCTGGGTTCCAAAACGACCCCAGAGGCCAAAGGAGAGCACAGCAGCGATAACCCATGTGACCGCGATGCATGCCACAATCATGATGAGGTTCATCGGATTGCCGCTAGGATCAGCATAGACGGGCAGCGAGGTAATACCGGGCATTACAAAACCAAAGCACTTGGCACCCAGAATAACCGTAAGCGCGCCGCCGATTCCGTCCGCGATCATGGCAGCGGCGAGCGGGGTCTTGTTGGGCACCTGAACGGTAAAGAGCGCCGGCTCGGAGATGCCCATAAAGGCCGAGAACGCGCAGGTCATTGCTGCGGACTTAAGCTTCTCATCCTTCATGCGCAAAGCCGCTCCAAAGGCCGCGCCGCTCTCGGCAAGGTTATGGCAGAACGAGACGGGCAACAGATAGTCGTAGCCAAGCGTTGCGATGTTCGAAATCTGGATCGGGCTCGTGGACTGATGCATGCCAAAGAGAACGATCAGTGGCATAAAGAAGCCGAGCAGGAAACCGGCGACAGGCCCCAGAGTCGAGAACAACCAGACAATACCGTTTGCAAGACCGATGCCGCACCAAGCACCGATGGGTGCCAGCACAAAAAGATTGACGGGGATAACGATGGCCAGCGAAAGCGCTGGTACCACAACGAGCTTGAACAGGTCGGGGATAAACCGATCAATTGCGCGGTACACATAGGCCAGGCCGATCACGCCAAAGATCACCGGGAACACCGAGTCCGCATAGCTAAATACGGGAACGGCCATGCCGAAGAGCGTGAGCGGGGTCTCACCCGTGCCCACAGCGTTAACGAGCGTGGGATACATCAACGAGCCGGCAACGCACAGGGCGAGAGAGCAGTTAACATGGAATTTGTCCGCCGTCGACATCGCCAGCAAAAACGGCAGGAAGTAGAACGGGATATCGGAGATCATGTTAAAGATCGCAAAATCGCCCGCACCTGTATCGATTCCAAAGGCCGCAACCACAGCTAGAATGCCCTTGACGATACCGCCGGCCACCAACGCCGGAATGATCGCGGAAAAGATACCGGTAATGATGTCAAAGATGCGTGCCGAGCGCCCACCCGCGGAATCAGACTGCCCGGGATCGGCCGCGACCTCGCCCGCCATCTTGTCGCCGAGCAGCGGCTCGAGCTCGTTGTACACCGCCTCGACGCCGGCGCCGATAATGACCTGCCACTGACCGTCCTTTATCTGGGCGCCCAGCGCACCGTCGAGTTTCTTAAGTGCATCGAGATCCGCTTTACTGTCATCCTTGAGGTTGAAACGCAGGCGCGTGATACAGTGCGTTGCAACCAAAACGTTCTCGGCCCCGCCGACCTTCTCCAACACAGTCGCGGCCAGTTCCTTTTTATCGGTCATCAGTATCACTCCCTATTCCAGATTCTTGCCATTGGACTCGATGCACTTCTGATACCAGTAGAACGAATCCTTCTTGTAACGCTTGGCCGTTCCCTTACCGCAGTTATCGAGGTCAACGTAAATAAGTCCGTAGCGTTTATCCATCGTGAGCGGACCGCAGGCAACAAGGTCCAAAAAGCCCCAGATCATATAACCACGCACGTCCACGCCGTCGATGACGGCCTCCTTGAGAGCCGCAACATGCTGCCGGATGTAATCAATGCGGTACTCGTCGTGGACCGTCCCGTCCGCCTCGAGCGTGTCACTCGTACCCAGGCCGTTCTCGGCGATATACAGCGGCAGGCCATAGCGATCGTACATCTGATTGAGCGTGATACGCAGGCCCAGGGGATCGAGCTGCCAGCCCCATTCGCTCGTCTCGAGATAGGGATTCTTGTTGGCCATCACCAGGTTGCCCGCAGTCTTCTCCCAACCCTGGTCACAGGTGGAAACCTGGGAGAAGTAGTACGAGAAGGACAAGAAATCGACCGTATTGGCCGCGATGATATCCAGATCACCCGGTTCCATCTGGATTTCAATCCCCAGCTTGTCAAAGTAGCGGTCCATGTATGCGGGGTATTTACCGCGCGCCATGATATCGGTGTAGAACCAGTTGGAATACTGGTCATCATGGATCGCCTGCAGGTTGTCCTCGGGACGGCAGGTGGCTGGGTAGGTACAGAAGCGGGCGATCATACCGCCGACAGGAGTGCCGGGAGAGAGCTCGTGCACCGTCTTGACGGCAAGCGCGTTGGCGATGAACTCGTGATGCAGGCACTGGAAAATCGCCTGGTCAAAGTCCTCTCCTTCCTCATCCTTTACCAGACAGACGCCGTCCCACGGGGAGAAGCGTGCAGCATTAAACTCGTTAAAGGGGAGCCAGAAGTCAACGAGGTCACCAAACTCCCTCACGATGGTCTCGACATAGCGAACAAAGAAGTCGATCGTCTTGCGGCTCTTCCAGCCGCCGTACTTAACCACCAGGTTGACGGGGATATCGTAGTGCAGCATGGTGACGAACGTCTTGATGCCGTGGCGCTTGCACTCCCCCAGCATGCTGCGGTACCACTCGATGCCCTCGCGGTTGGGTTCGGCGTCGTCGCCGTTGGGAAAGATGCGGCTCCAGCACACCGAGGTGCGGAAGAGCTTGAGGCCCATCTCGCCAAACAGCGCGATATCCTCTTTATAGTGGTGGTAGAAATCGTTTCCTCGGCGGAACGGATAGAACTCGGTGCCATCGTCTGCAAGTGCGGCCACCAGCTCATCATGGCTAAAGGGGTTGTTGTGGTGCTTCTCCTCGATCTGGTCGCGCGTCCACGTGCCGTCGAGCCAGCGGCAATCTTGAGTCGACTTGCCTTTGCCGCCCTCATTCCAGGCTCCGTCTGCCTGCGAGCACGAAATCGCCCCGCCCCACAGGAAATCGGAATCGAAGCCGGTCTTGATCTTGCCCATAGTTCCTCCCTCTATGTGACGTCCCTTTCGACGCCATCAATATACGAAGGATTTTGAGCAAGAAAAATAGCATAGAAAAGGCTAATCTATGTCAGATTTTTTGATAGTCTGCCATTAGGAAGGCAAAGGATACCGTTCAACCAAACCCCTTGGAGGCATCGCATGAAAGACCACAGGCTTAAGCACCTCCTCTATGCCCACTCCCCATCGGAGGACTGGCATCTGGAACACCCGGGGCAGCTAAGTCCCCGATACCGAAACATCCCGCAGGTCGAGATCAACGAGCGCCAGGTCTACCTCTTTGATTGGGAGAGCACCCTACAGGAAAGCCCCATCGGCCTGATCAGGGAGACGAGGTTCACCGACGTCCCCGCCCATATCAATCACGATATGGAACTCACCTTTATCTATGACGGAACCTGCGAGTTTGTTATCAACGGGCGCGCTCTCAGCCTTAAGACCGGCGATATCCTCATCTGCAACACCGGGGTCGTGCGCAGCTCGCCCAACATCAAGGGGGAAAACGATATCGTCATTTCGATGGTCTTTCGCAAGGAGTTCTTCGACTCGGTCTTTCTGAGCCGCCTGCCGGGCGCAAGCTCGCTCACCAATCTCCTCTTTGATTTTGTATCCAAGAACCGCCAGGCAACGCGCTATTTGGTGCTTCCGGAGGACTATGCCCGCCAGGCCCGAGGAATCATCGAACTACTCTATGTTGAGTACCACTTTAAGGATCTCTACTCTAACGAGCTGATGACCGATCTCGCAAGCGCCCTGTTTTTAACCATTATCCAAGGGCTCTACCGCAGGCGGGAATCGTTTGACCAAAAATCAACCGACGACGACCGCATCGTACGGGTGCTCAAACACGTGGAGCAGGAGTACAAGACCTGCACGCTCGAGAGCGCCGCGGCCATCGCAGGATACAGTCCCGCCTACCTCAGCAACCTCATCAAGGAGAAAACAGGGCGCACGTTTTCGCAGATCAAGCTCGACCAGCAGCTCAGCGAAGCCGCTTATCTGCTCAACAACACCGGGCTCTCGATTACGCGCGTGGCCCAAAAGGTGGGCATTTCCAACATGTCGTATTTTTACGCCAAATTCAAAGACGTGTTTGGCATGACGCCCAAGGCGTACCGGGGGCTTTCAAAATAGGAGTACCGAAGGACGAGGTACGGCACGTAAAGCAAAGAGGTAGATTTTCGGGTATGTCCCAAAAATCTACCTGCAAGGCGTTATGAGATTGGAATTGTCGGAGGACCGGGTTTGCCCCGCGCATCTAAAAGGTAGATTTCTAGGCATGTCCCAATAATCTACTGGTAGCGATGTTGAGGGCCTGAGCGTCGGAGGCGTCGTGTGTGGCGAGTAGGAGCGTGCGACCGTCGAGCAGATCGAGCACGACCTCGGCCGTCGCATCGCGCGCGACGACATCCAGGCCGGTAAAGGGCTCGTCAAGAATCACCGCGCCGCCCGGGCACAGCAGGGCTCGAGCGATCTCGACGCGACGGCGCTGCCCGCCCGAAAGCTCGGCCACGCGAGCATGCACATCGACCCCCGGCACCAGCAAGCGCAACAGGGCCGCAGCACTCGAGGCGTCCACGCGTGCATCGGCGCACACCAGCACGTTATCCAGCGCCGAGGCGGACTCGACCAAGCGTGCATCCTGAAACACCATCGAGCACGGTGCGCACTCCCCTGCCGCAAGGGCAAGGAGCGTCGACTTACCCGCACCCGAGGCGCCCATCACACAGATACGCCCACCCGCGGGCACGTTGAGCACCAGTCCGTCGAGCGCCGGTGCCCAGGGCGCGCGATCGCCCACGGCAAGCGCAAGCTCCGCCGCAGCGCCATCGCCCGCAGCCCTCGCACGCCCGCGCAGCCCATGCCTATGCGCCCGCACGGCCGCACCCCACGCCACGGGCCCCGAAACCCGCAGCAGCCACACCAGCACGCGCTCACACGCCCACGAGGCGGCAACGACCAGCACGGTCCAAGCCAGCAGGTCGGCCGTCTCAATCAAAAGCTTCGCCTGATAGATGCGCTCACCCACGGTGCCCACCGCCATGCCGATCAGCTCGGCTGCCACACCGGCCTTCCAGCTCATGCCGATCACGGCACGCGCACACGAAAGCACAAACGGCAGGACTTCGCGCCAGGTGTGGGCGCAAAACAGTCGCCAGCCCCGCACGCCATGCAGACGAAACATCTGCTCCAGTGGCTTATCCACCTGCGACAAGCCTTCGACCAGTGAGAAATATACGCCCGGCAGCGCCATCAAAAAGACCGCCGCGATGCTCACACGTGCCGACCCCAGCCAAATGAGCAGCAGGACCACCACGCAGGCAACCGGCGTCGCCTTTACAAACGACAGCGCCGGAGCCACCAGGTACGCAAACGCCCGCGAACGTGACGAAATCCCAGCAAGCACGCCACCACACACCGCGGCAAGCGCCAGCCCGCCCAGTATCCGCGCGCCCGAGCCCGCCAGAATCGCCCACGTGCCGGCATCGCATATCAGGCGCAGCAGCGCCAAGGCAACAGCACCCGGCCCCGGCAAAATCAGCGGCTGCGCCACCAGCACCGCCACCAGCATCCACACGGCAAGCCAAAAGGCGGCGACGGCACCTGCTGCCGCCACCGCCTTCACACGCTCTGTCATTTGTCGAGCAAACGCACGCACGGGCTACTCCAAGTAGTAGAAATCGTCAGCCGGGAGCTTGCCGCCCACGGCGCTCGCATCCGCATCGGCCAGCACCTGCAGGTACCCACCGAGCGCCGCCTTCATATCCTTCCCCGTCTGGCACACGAGCATGCACCCGGGAATCGCTTTTTCGGCGATCTTGGCGTTGTCAACGATGCCGGCATCGACCACGGCCTGCGCCCAGTCTGCCGGCGCCGCATTGACAGCCTTAACGCTCGCCGCATGGCAGCTCAAGAACTCCGCCACGGCATCGGGATGTTCCTCGGCAAACGCGCGTCGCACCACGGTCACGCCCGTCAGCAGGCGCGAACCCGTGTCACCTGCCAGCTCGTCCCACACATCGGTCAGACTCACCGGTGCCGACAGCTTGCCCTCGCTCTTGGCGATGGCAGCGGTCTTGAACGGCTCCGGCAGCACGCCCACGGCGGACGGGTCGGCAAGCAGGGCCGACAGCACCTCGGTGGGCTCACTCTTAAACTCGAGCGTCACCTGGCCGGTCAGGCCCGCGCGCTCCAGCAGGTAGTTCATGACGTACTCCGGCGTCGTGCCCTTGCCCGTCATGTAGACGGTGCGACCCGCCAGGTCGCCAAACGAAGTAACGTCCGCGTTACCCGTCACCACGTTCAGCACACCCAGCGTGTTGATGTCGATGACCTGCACCGCGCCCTCGGTCTTGTTGTAGAGCACGCTCGCCACGTTGGCTGGCACCAGGGCAATGTCGATATCGCCCTGAATGACCTTGGGCACGATCTCGTCGGCGGCAGTGTTGATCGCAAAGTCGAACTCATTGTCCGTCTCGCCATCGGCAGCCTGGTCCATAAACTGCACCAGGCCAATCGAGGTCGGTCCCTTGAGCGAGGCGACGTGCACCGCGACCGGCTCTGCAGCAGCACCGGCGCCGTCCGTGGCAGCCGAGTCCGCGGCGGACCCGGCACCGGCAGCCCCGCCGCCACAGCCCGCGAGCGCAAGCGACAGCGCGCCCGCGGCAAGCGCCGAGGCAAACCCCCGGCGCGACATCTCAAAATCAAACGCGCGCATCGTTAGCACGTCCCTTCGTTAGGCATCGACCAGGCGCGATGATCGGTATGCAGCAGCTCCTCGGCCAGCGGCGAGAGCGGCGCGCCCAGGAACTCGCGGTAGCACGCCTGGACATCGGGATTCTCGTGCGAGAAGCGAATGTCCGCAGCGGCATCCAGGCCCCACAGCACCTGACCGCGCTCGGCTGCCAGCTCGCAGCCGTCGTGGATGGGCTGACCGCCGCCACCGACGCAGCCGCCCGGGCACGCCATGACCTCAACGAAGTCATAGCTCACGCGACTGTCGCGAATCGCGTCGAGCAGACGGGCGGCGTTGCCCAGCCCGTGTGCCACGGCGACGCGAACCTTGGTGTCATCGATATCGGCCACGGCTTCCTTCCAGCCGTCCAGGCCGCGCACGTCGGTAAAGAAGTCGGCGTCGGGGTTCTTGCCCGTCACCAGGTAATAGGCCGAGCGCACGGCGGCCTCCATCACGCCGCCCGTGGCGCCAAAGATCACACCCGCGCCTGTGCCAAAGCCCAGCGGCGTATCGAGCGGCTCCTCGGCCAGCGTCTCCACGCTCACGTGGCTCGCGCGGATCATGCGCACCATCTCGCGCACCGTCAGCGCAACGTCCACGTCGGGCGCACCGCCCTCGCCCACCATGCTCGGCAGCGCACACTCGGCCTTCTTGGCCGTGCACGGCATCACGGACACCACGAACAGGCGCTCGGGCTCCACGCCCAGCACCTTGGCGTAGTAGGTCTTGGCAATAGCGCCGAACATCTGCTGCGGCGACTTGGACGTGGACAGACTGTCGACAAACTCCGGATAGCGCGCCTTCACAAAGCGCACCCAGCCCGGGCAGCAGCTCGTGAACATGGGCCAGCCGCGGCTATCGTCCTCACCCTTAGCGGCGGCTCCCAGGCGCTCGAGCAGCTCGGAGCCCTCCTCCATAATGGTGAGGTCGGCCGAGAAATCGGTATCGAACACGTATTCAAAGCCCACGCGACGCAGCACGCACGCCAGGCGCTCGACGGTAGCCTCCTCGCGCGGAATGCCGAGTTCCTCGCCCCAAGCGCTACGCACGGCCGGCGCGATCTGCACCACCACGATCTTGTCGGGATCGGCGAGCGCGTCAAACACGGTCTCGGTATCGTCGCGCTCGCGCAGTGCGCCCGTCGGGCAATGCGTAATGCACTGGCCGCACGCGACGCAATCGGTCTTGCCGATCGGCGCGCGCCCACGGGTACCCACGGCGGTATGCGTGGCGCGGTTGGTCAGGTCCCAAATCCCCAGGCCCTGCACGCTCTCGCACACCTTGATGCAGCGCATGCATTTAATGCACTTGTCGTTTTCGCGGATGATGGGGAAATCGAAATCCCAGCCCTCGCCCGCCAAATGTCTTTGATACGGCAGATAGAAAATGCCCAGGTCGTTGGCGATGGTCTGTAGGTTGCAGTTGCCGCTGCGCACGCAGCTCGTGCACTGCGAATCGTGCTGGGACAGCAGCAGCTGCACGTTGGTGCGACGGGCCTCGCGGGCCTTGGGGCTGTTGGTGTGGACCATCATGCCGTCGAGCACGTAGTTGTTGCAGGCGGCAACCAGCTGGTCGCAGCCCTCGACCTCGACTAAGCACACGCGGCAGCCGCCGATTTCGTTTAAATCGCGCAGGTAGCACAGGGTGGGAATCTGAATGCCGGCGGACTTGGCCGCATCTAGGATCGTGGTGTGCTCGGGCACCACAACCTCGCAATTATCGATAATGATCTTGACCATGTTGTGCGCTCCGTTTTCGCTGTTGTCGCCGACGGTGGTTTTGTTGAGCTCTACCATTCCAGGTTCCTCCCTCCGCGGAACGCGCCAAAGCCAAAGTGGTCGCAACGCAGGCAACGACTCGCCTCTTGGCGTGCCTCCTCCTCAGTAAGGCCCTGTTCGACCAGATTCCAATCGTGAATACGTTCGCCGGCCTCGCGCTCGCCCAGCTCGCAGCGGCCGCACTCGTGCTTGCCCTTAAACTGGACGGTCGGCAGCTCGACCTCGAGCTTGATCTTGTGGTCGAAGCCCAGGTAGCGGTCGATATTTGCCGAAGCCACGCGGCCGGCGTTGATGGCGCGGATAACGGTGGCGGGGCCGGTCTGGCAGTCGCCGCCGCTAAAGAGGCCGTCGAAGTTGGGCACGGCGCCATCCGAATCGGTGACCACGCAGCCCCACTTGCAGGCAATGCCTATCTCCCCAAACGGCTTGGAATCGATGTCCTGGCCAATGGCCACAAAAACGCGCTCGCAGGGAATGACGCGCTCGGGCGTGACGGCGGCACGCGGGGCCGGACGCCCACGACGGGGCTCGCCGATAATCTGCGGCTGCACGCGCAGGCCGCTCACGCGACCGTCTTCGCCCGTCTCGATGGCGAGCGGAGCCGTCAGCTCCAGCACCTCGCAGCCCTCGGCCTGGGCACCGGCGATCTCGGCGTCCTGGGCTGTCATATCGCAGATGCGCCGGCGGTAGACGATGCTCACCTTTTCGGCACCGCAGCGCACGGCGGAGCGCGCCACGTCCATGGCCACGTTACCGCCGCCGATGACGCACACGCGCTGGCCGCTCAGGTCGGGCAGCTCGTCATCGCCGATGGCGCGCAGCATCTTGACGGCCGACTCCACGCCGGGAGCTTCTTCGCCCGGAAGGCCGAGCTTCTTATCGCTGTGGGCGCCAATGGCCAGGTAGACGGCATCGAACTCGTCGCGCAGGCGGGCAAGCTCCTCGCCGTTGACGGAGTGGTCGAGCTCCACGTCGATGCCGGCGCTCAAGATCCAGTCGATCTCGGCCTGCAGGCGCTCGCGCGGCAGACGATAGCTGGGGATGCCATAGCGCAGCATGCCGCCCAGGTGGTGGCGCCGCTCAAAGATGGTCACCTTATGACCCATCACGGCCAGGTAGTAGGCACAGGAAAGGCCGGCCGGGCCGCCGCCGATCACGGCGACGCGCTTACCGGTGTCGTCCACTACATGCGGCTTGTGGTCGTTGAGGTCGCTGTGCTCAACGGCAAAACGCTTGAGGGCGAGAATGTTCATGGGGTCGTCGACCATGCCACGGCGGCAATGCATCTCGCAGGGATGCTCGCACACCAAGCCGCAGACGAGCGGCAGTGGGTTGTTCTTGCGGATGACCTTGACGGCGTCGGCATACCGGCCGGCCTCGACCAGCGAAATGTACCCGGGAATGTCGACGTGCGCCGGGCAGCCCGAAACGCACGGGACGCGGGCCTCGCGGTCAAAGCCGCAGGAGTGCTCGCGGATGTGATGCTCAAAATCGTCGCGGAAGCCGCGAATGGCCGTGAGTGCCATGGCGCCAGCTTCGTAGCCGATGGCGCAGTCGCTCGAAAGGTAGATGGTGCGGGCCGTGCGCTCAATCAGGTTGAGCGTGGACTCATCGGCGCGCCCTTCGAGCACATCGGCGAGCAGGTCGCTCAGCGCGCTCAGGCCCACACGGCAGGGTGTGCACTTGCCGCAGCTCTGGGTGGAGCACAGGTTAACGAGCGCTGCCGTAAACTCAACGGGACACGGGGCGAGCGAACTCACCGCCAGACGGCGTCCGAGCGCATCGTGCAGATCGTCCATGACGGCCTGAGCGTGGCTGCGTTCCATTACGTGCAGTCGAGCCATAAGATCCCCTCTCACATGGCAGCCCGGAGGCGAGACCGGGCGAAGTTGCTACACGCACAACACTGACCTATAAAATTGTTTGGCAGCGACACGCTTCGGCAGGCGGTATGAAACGTCGTCCTTAGCGGTGAAAACGAACATTTCCGCAGATAAATGCCATATTTGATAAAACGCGTTACCAAATGACAATGCCCCGTCCACGCAATCACGTGGACGGGGCATTGCTCTAGGTATGCGGCCAGCGACCCTGTTGCTTTTACTTAAGCTCGGGCCAGTAACCCTTGTTGGCCTCGATCATGTCGTCGAGAACCTCCTTGGCGACTTTCATCGACGGTACGGTCTTGTTGAGCGTGAAGGCCTTGAGCGCCTTCTCGTAAGAACCCTCGATCGTAGCCTCGACCACGAGCTTCTCGGAGTTCAGCTGCTGCATCATGAGGCCCTGCTGGAACAGCGGAATGTTGTCGCGGCTGATGACCTCGGGGCCGTTCTTGCCAATGTAGGCAGGCAGCTCGACCATAGCGTCGTAGGGCATGTTGGGGATAGCGCCCTTGTTCTCGCAAATGACCAGGAAGCGCTGCTTGGTATCGTTCTTCAGAGCGATAGCCAGGTCGGCAATCCAGTCGCCGTGGCTGCCCGCATAGAACGTGCTCTCGTCGATCTCGCCCGTCTTCTCGTAGTGGTCGATGCCGTCGAAGAGGTTCTTCTCACGCGTCTCCTCAACCTCGTTAGCACGGGTGCGCTCGGGGTTGGAATGCTCGACGAACTCCTTCTGCTGCAGGTAGTAGTTCAGATACGTGTTGGGCAGGTACTCCGGGAAGCACTCCATGATCTCGTACTCGCCCTTCCAGACGTAGTACCAGCTGCCCTTGGTGTGGCGGTTCTGCTCGGGGTGCTCGTCAGTGGCCTCCTCGGGCTTCTTTGCCATGAGCGAGCCCATGCCCTTGAGGTAGGAGTCGGGCAGCAGAATCTCATGCTCCTTGATGTACTCGCGCAGCTGCGGGAGCACCTCCTCGCCCTTGTGGCGGATCGAGGTGAACCAACCAAAGTGGTTGAGGCCAAAGTAATCGTACTCGACATCCTTCTTGTCGATATCGAGTGCGGCGCAAACCACGTCGATGATCGCGATCGGCATGTCGCAGATGTTGATGATGCGAGCGTTGGGACGCAGCACGCGGCAGCCCTCGGACACGATGGCAGCAGGGTTGGAGTAGTTGAGAATCCAGTAGTCCTTCTTAGCGTACTTCTCAACGTCATCGATCAGCTCGACCATGGGGAAGATGGTGCGCATGCCGTAGGCAAGGCCGCCGCAACCGCAGGTCTCCTGGCCCACGCAGCCGTGACGCAGCGGAATCTTCTCGTCCTGCTCGCGCATGGCGTAGCCGCCCACGCGCATCTGGGCAAACACGAAGCTGGCATCCGTAAAGGCAGTCTCCTTGTCGGTGGTCACCGTGAGCTTGATGTCCAGGCCGAGGTCCTCGTGCAGAATCCAGTCCACGAGCACGCCGATCTTGCGCTGGCGCTCCTCGTTGATGTCGTACAGACGAATCTCGTCAACGTCGAGCTCGTCCTTGCGCAGAGCGATGGACTTGACGATGCCGGGGGTAAAGGTGGATCCGCCACCACACAGAGTAATGATCATTGTTTACTGCTCCTTCTCAATTGCGTTTTCGACCTTGTCGCGCATCTCGGCGACCTTCATGCCAAAGATGATCTGGATATTGTTGCCGTTGCGGTTGATGCCGCTGTTGGGCACGTGGTTGATGAGGTCCTCATTGATGAGGTCCGGGTTCTTAACGTTCACGCGGAGACGCGTAAAGCAGTTCTCGAGCTCCTCGATGTTGTCCTTGCCACCAAGACCTGCGACCAGGTCGGCAATACCTGCATCGACGCCCTCTGCGGGGGCCGCGGCAACAGCGCCCTGCTTCACCGCGACAGACGCGGCGGCCTCGCCCTCGGCAACGGACTCAGCAAGCTCGGACTCTTCCTCGCGACCAGGCGTGTGGAGGTTGAGCTTCTTGATAAGGAAGGTGAAGAGGAAGAAGTACAGAGCGGCGTTGACGACTCCAAGCACCAGCATGACCGGCCAGTTGGTCTTATCGACACCGAGGACCAGGTTGGAAACCACGATGTTGATGATGCCGCCTGCAGTCGAAGCGGGCACGGAGAGGACCTTGAGCAGGACCAGGAAGATGCCGGAAAGAACCGAGTGAACGACAAAGAGCACGGGAGCGGCAAAGACAAAGAGGAAGTCCATGGGCTCGGTCACGCAGGAAAGCACGGCGGTGATGATCAGCGGTATGATGACAGCCTTGGTCTTGTCCTTGTTCTGCTTGTAGGCGGTGAAGATAAAGGCGAGACCGATACCGATGTAGGGCCACAGGTTGTTGAAGGTGTAGCTGTTGAAGTAGGTGCTATCGGAGAAGGGCTGGCCCGTCATTGCCATCTCGGCGACACGGATGGGATAGGCGCCGGCGATAACCTGATCACCCAGCGTAAGGGTGCCGCCCACATCGGAGAACTGGAACGGGGTGTAGATGAGGTGGTGCAGACCGGTGGGAACGAGCAGCTTGTTGAGCATGCCGTAGATGAACAGACCGATGTTGCCCGACTCCTTAATGATGCCGGCAACGGAGGAGATGGCACCCTGAACCGGAGGCCAAACGATGCAGAAGCCAGCGCCCATGATCCAGGAGATGATGATCATGATCAGGAACGGGAAGCGAACGCCCGAGAACATCGAAAGGGCAATGGGGAACTGCTTGTTCGAGTACTTGTTGAACACGGCACCGGTGATGCAACCAAGAATGATGCCGCCAAACACGCCGGTGTCGAGCACCTGAATGCCCATAACGGTGCTCTGACCGGTTCCGGTAAGACCGAGCATGCCGCTCGCTTCGGCAAGAGAGCCGGTGGCGTTGAGCACGATGTTGTTAGCCTGCAGGAACAGGAAGAACGACATCAGGGCGATCAGCGAAGCATGGCCCTTGTTCTTCTTTGCCATGGCGCCGGCGATGCCCACGCAGAACAGAATCGAGAGGTTGTTGATGATAAACATCAGCGACTGATAGACAACGGCGCCCACAAGCTGGAACGGACCGGAGCCCAGCACGGGGACCACGGCGCAGATGGTCTTGTTGGTCAGAATGATGCCCACGATGAGCAGGATGCCGGCAACCGAGAGATACATCATCGGCTGAACGATCGACTTCGCGAACACCTCCAACGGCGCTTTGAAATTGAACTTCTTTTTTGCGGTCATAGCGGTACTCCCCTTCCTTTTCCGCAAATTGAGATAGGTGTGCCCTAGACAAGACCGTGAGCCTTGCCTTATATCAATCGATGTGTGGGCACGTTATGCCTAGAGACCAGGTTCTCCAAGCAGGTTAACAATGTGATATGCGAGATAACTCTTCTCGGCATCGGTAACGACAACGTTATAGGTAGACGCCAAGTGGTCGGCAATTGACTCCGCGCACGAGAACGCCCTCGGATACGCCGTTTCATCGATACGGAACAGCGCGTCGCCATTGACCTGCCCCGCCGCGGGATCGAGCGCTCGCTGCGCAAAAAACTGCAGATGGCGAACGAAACGCTCGTACGGCAACGAGGTGACGTCAAGGGTCGTGGCATAGTGCTCGGAAACAATCGCGAGCACGTCGCGAACAAGCTGGACCGAAACAATCAGACGGTCAGAGCGCTGCGGCATAGTGGCGTTGACGATATGCAGCGTAATGAAACCCTGCTCTTCTTCGCTCATCTGGATGCCCATATACTCCTTGATAATCTGCAGCGCACGGCCCGCAAGCGCGTACTCCTTGCGATAGAACTGCTGGATCTCGAGCAGCAACGGATTCTCGCAGGGGACGCCCTTACGCTCGCGCTCCAAAGCAAGACTGATATGGTCTGCGAGAGCAATGAGAATCTTGTCGTTGATATCAACATTGAGCTCTCGACGGAGCATCTGAACAATGTCCTCGGAAATCACGAGGTTGACGGTGGGGATGGACTCCAAAAGATGTGCCAAGCGGTCAATCGTACGCGAATCCTGAGAAGTTCCCTCCTGCAACGCGTAGGTCTTTTCGATCGACGCCTCGTCGATGGCATCACCGACATGACGGCCAAAGCAGAGACCTCGACCGATGACGATGAGCTCGGAGCCATCGTCCGAAGTGACCATTGCGACGTTGTTGTTAAAAACTCGCTTGATAACCACGGTACCCACCACAAGAATTTACTCGGAAAGCCAGACGACAGGCTCTTTAACAGCAACAGGGCCGGAAGCATGCTCACGAAGAGTCGAGTTCTCCGAGCGCTCGCACACGATAACGAAGACCGTGGGATCAAAACCGGCAGCGCGAACCACGTCGAAATCGACCTCGACGAGGGGCTGACCCGCGTCAACGTGATCACCCTGGGCAACAAGCGCATGGAAGCCCTTGCCCTCAAGCTTAACAGTGTCGATTCCGATATGCAGCATCACCTGAGCAGAGCTGTCGTCGGACATGATGCCCAGCGCGTGCTCAGTCGGAAACAGCGCCGCGACGGTGCCGGAGACGGGAGCGCACACCGTTCCCTCTTGGGGAACCACGGCAACGCCATCGCCCACGGCACGGCTGCTAAAAGCGGGATCATTGGTTTTTTCTAGGTGAACAAGCTCGCCGGAAACAGGAGCGAGGATTTCGAACTCGGAAGTTGCAGTCTTCTGCTCATCCGAACCGCCCATCAGGCGAGAAAAGAAACCCATGGTGGCATGTCCCTTCATAAATATAGCCCAACCAAAATCAAGCGAATGCGTCCATAGAGACACATCCGTTCAAAGACTTTGGTTAGGCCCACGTCCGAGGGACTCGGTAACCTTCCGCATTTCTTTTTACGGGAGCTATTGTAGACAAGCCCAAAGCCAGAATAATCATTATGACCGGTGAGCGGTATTTATTCTTCGATAAACGGTATTTTAAGCGGCACTTAGGGACGTTCCTTTACTGCCGGCACCAGGGACACTCCTTGCAGCAATTTCGCATGCGTTAGATGAAGAGCTCGCATTCCTTCCGCACGACGCAAGCCTTGCTCAGCATCTGGGAAACAGCGGATAGCTTGTTGGGATCAAGCTTGCGAGCGCCTCGCGGGCATACGGCGATGCAGCGCATGCAGGAGATGCACGCCTCGTCAGCTGCTCGCTTGGGGTCGCCCTTGTCGATAGCACAAACGGGACACGCCGCGGCGCATGCACCGCAGGAGACGCATTCCTCTGTTGCCTCGGGTGCCATACGGCGACCTCCAGCTTGTTTATAAGGGCGATTGCCGGGGATAGAGGGCTCGGACGCATCCTCAGCCAACAGCTTTTGCTGAATTTGTTGCGCAAACTCTGCGAGCTGCGCCGCATCCTGCGCATCCGGTCGCCCAGCAGCAAACTGACGAGCAACGGAATGCTCAGCAATAGCAGAAACAGCTGCAACCACCCTAAATCCGGCGCGCTTCGCAACGTCCTCCAGCTCTACGAGCGTGTCCTCAAACGCGCGGTTTCCGTATACACAAACCAAAACAGCCCGAGCCCCGTTGCCGCGCACCATGCCCAACCGGTCAGCCACCACAGCCGGGATTCTACCGGCATACGCCGGCACAGAGATTACGGCCACGTCGTCCTCAGTCATCGAGACAGCGCTGAGATCTAGCCCGCTATCGGTCAGATCGACGGTAACGGTATTATTGTCCAGCGCCCCGGCCACAAGGCCAGACACCTTCCGCGTTCCACCCGTCGGACTAAACACAATTTCGAATACGCTCATCGAGGCACCCTCTCCCTACGCCTAGCAACGCGTCAAGCCGTTTTCACATTCAGACAGAGTATACGGCGCATGGGGGGAGCTCCCCGTTTTGGTGCGCCAGGCACCCCAATGCACCCACCCTACGCTGTCTGCCTCTTCGTTTTGTATAAATTACGGTACAGATTGTATATATTTACGGGATACCGCCACGTTCTCCTGAGGTACCCCATCCTGGCCCGTGCAAAAAACGGAGTATTCTGCAACGTGACCGCGCCAGCACCGCCGCGGGTGGGCAAAACTGTAGGGCGCCGTATCATTCTAAGTCCCGACATGGCGAGAATGACGCGCCCCCTGCTCCGGAAAACGGCGAAATCTGACTCGGAACGCTCGCTAGGGATATCCGAAGGCCACCGTTGGCGACTTCGAATCATATGCAGACAACTCGAACTGCAGAATACTCCAAAAAATGCACGGCGCACCCCATAGAACCCATTGCTGCATGGCAGGAAACAAGCCCACGGCATCCTCTAGATGCATTCCCGAGGAAATCACATTTGAACTAGCGATCGGATACGGCAAACAAAAGGGCCCCGAACGTAGTTGCTCGGGGCCCTTGGTTCACCTCGCTCTAGCGGGCGATGCGTATGTTATTTGCGCTTGCCGCCGCCGTCGCCGGGACGACGGGAGCTGCCGCCGCGCTTGCCGCCACGATTGTTACCATAGCTGCTACGGTTATCGCGACCGCCGGCACGACCGCCGCGGGAGCCGGCCTGGTTGCCGCCGCGCCCGCCGCGATAGCCGCCACGGCGCTCCTCGCGGGTGTCGTCGTAGTTGCGCCAGTCATCGCGACGATCGCGGCTGGCACGCGGATCGCGACGATCACGCGACTCATTCGAACGACCGGCGCCGCTGCGACCACCGTTGCCACGAGCGCCCTCGCGACGCTCGCCACCGCGGCCACCCTCGCGGCCTCCGCGCTCGTCAAAGCGCTTGCCGCCGCGGGACTCGCCGCCGCGGGTACCACGCTCGTCACGCGAGCCACGGCCTTCGCCGCCACGGCGCTCATCGCGCCCGCCGCGCTCGCCATCGCGACCGGAGCGACGACGGTCACCCGAACCGCGCTTGCCACCGCGCGAACCGCGGCCCTCGTCTTCGCGCTCAACACGACGACGACCGCCACGGTCCTCGTCTTCACGACGACGGCGGTGCGCTTCGCCCTGGAACTGCTTGGCACGGCGCTCGGCACGGTTCCCGCGCGGGGTCTGCTCGACAGCAGCAGCACCCCCGCGCTCCTCGGCAGCCACCTCGCGAGCCACGCTCTCCACAGCCTCGTCCACGCGAGCCTGAACGCCCTCGCGCACGCGGGTCTTGCCGCCGCGCTTGGGACGGCTCGGACGCTCGCCGTCGCCGCGACGCTCATCGCGACCGCGGTTGGAACGACCGGCAACATCGCCGTAATCGTCGCCGTTGCGCTTGCCGTCGCGACGTGCCTGCTCGAGCTTCTTCTTGCTCTTGGACTTGCCGCGCTTGGTCTTCTTCTTCACCTTAAAGGCCGCAGGGTCGCGCTCGGGATCAACCGCGGGCGGGTTGGGACCCACATGCAGGTCGCCGGCCTCGTAGATGTCGGCGGTCTTGTCCATGAGCTTCTCGATCTCATAGAACTCATCGACGTCCTGCTCGGTCACAAACGTGATGGCCCAGCCCAGCTCACCGGCACGGCCCGTGCGGCCGATGCGGTGGATGTAATCGGTCGGCTCGGCCGGCACGTCAAAGTTCACGACATAGCGCACGTCGCTGATGTCGATGCCGCGAGCGAGAACGTCGGTTGCCACCAGCACGTCGACGGTACCGTCGCGGAAGGCCGAGAGCGCGCGCTCGCGCTGGGCCTGGCTGCGGTTGCCGTGGATCGCGGCGGCCTTGATGCCCTTGCGCTCCAGACGACGGCAGCAGCTGTCGGCGCGGTGCTTGGTGCGCATAAAGACGATCGTGCGCTCCGGACCCTCCTTTTTTAGGAACTCGGGCAGCAGGTTGTTCTTGGCCTCAATGGACACCGGGAACACAAACTGGTCGACGGTGTCGGCGGTCGACGTGGCAGGCGCGATCTCCACGCGGGCCGGATCGCTCACCAGGTCGGTGATCTCGCCCACGGCCTCCTCGTCGAGGGTCGCCGAGAACAGCAGCGTCTGGCGCTCGGCCGGCGTCTCGCGCACAATGCGACG
This sequence comes from Collinsella sp. AF37-9, assembly GCF_003475115.1. NCBI lineage: Bacteria > Bacillati > Actinomycetota > Coriobacteriia > Coriobacteriales > Coriobacteriaceae > Collinsella > Collinsella sp. AF37-9. The sequence goes on from NZ_QROQ01000013.1 coordinate 19,447, forward strand.
GACGGCAGGCAAAAAGCCCATGTCGAGCATGCGGTCGGCCTCGTCGAGTACCAGCACCTTGACCTCGTTCAGGTGGCAAGCGCCCTGCTCAATCAGATCGACCAGACGGCCCGGCGTGGCGACCAGGATGTCGCAGCCGTACTTGAGCGCCGCGGTCTGGGGCTTGTAGCTCACGCCGCCCACGACGGTCACGGCAACATGGCCGGTGACGTCGGCAATCTTGCTGGCGACCTCGTCGATCTGCTGTGCGAGCTCGCGCGTGGGGGTAATGACGAGCATCACGGGGCCGCGACCGTTGCCCTCGGGCTTCTTGGCGCCGCGACGGCGGTTGCGGCCGCCGCGCTCGCGCACGGGCTTGGGCGGAGCAATGTACTCCAGATTGTTCATGGTCGGCAGCAAGAAGGCGGCCGTCTTGCCGGTGCCGGTCTGAGCGGCGGCAAGCAGGTCGCGGCCCTCGAGCACCACGGGGATCGAGCCGGCCTGCACGGGCGTGGGCGTCGTGTAGCCCAGGTTCTCGATGGCACGAAGCATCTCGTCCGAAAGTCCCAGCTCGTCAAAGGCGGGCAGGTTCTCGGTCGCGGACTCGACGGCCTGGGCAGCATTGGCCTCGTCGGCAGCATCGAAGGCAGCCTGGGTCATGGCCTCGCGGGTCTCGTCCAGAATCTCGGCGTCCGTGACGTCAGATACAGAATTACGCATATGTTGTTGTTCCTTATCTGCACGCGTTATGGGCACGGCATGCAGCCGCGCGGGGCGTGCTTGGTAGTGCGCTAATACATACAAAACAGGTGCGCACAGAGAGGACGTTGCTCAGCACGCTGGCGATCGCTTTGGCAGCCCTATCACGCGCCGTCCAGACGCAGCGGCCCTAAGCGATGGAGCAGATTCGCCGCCGGTTAGTATACCCGCGCTTCGCATGCCCCCACGTAAACCACAGATGACGAGGCGGGTCTGGGCCGATTGTCTCAATCTGTAACAGTTACGAGACAAAACCGGGTCTACACGTTACAGATTGAGACGAACTCAAACATCGCAAAACATAATCTCGATCTGTAACAGTTAGAGGTCATTTTCCCCGCTAGATGTTACAGATCGAGATGTTTGACATGAGCTGCCAACGATTGAGCAGCCACCCTCATCTGTATCGAAATGTCGTACATTTCTTTCTGTACTGGACACCCCCAGGGGGTATGGGTGTATAGTATCGGCGGGTTAACAATTTCAACACCGAACTGCAGAAAGGAGAAGCCATGGCTCAAGATAAGTTCGACGTGGGCGGCATGACGTGCGCCGCCTGCCAGGCACATGTGGACCGCGCCGTGAGCAAGCTCGACGGCGTCCAAAGTGTCGCGGTCAACCTACTCGCCGGTTCCATGATGGTCGACTACGACCCCGCGCAGGTCTCCCCCGACGATATCTGCACCGCCGTCGACCGCGCGGGCTATTCGGCCTCGCCCGTCAGCACGGGCACCGATGCCGCCAACTCAAACGGCAACGCGCAAGCCAGGTCCGGCGCCGCCCATATGGAGTCGCCGACCAAAAAGCTGGAGGCCGCCGCCTCTGCCATGCGCACCCGCCTCATCGTCTCGATTGCCTTCCTCATTCCGCTGTTCTACATAGGCATGGGACACATGCTCGGCTGGCCGCTGCCCGGCATCTTCACCGACCACATCCACAGCATGACGCTCGCCCTCACCGAGCTCGTCCTGCTCATCCCCATCGTCTATGTCAACGACGCGTACTTTATCAACGGGTTTAAATCGCTCGTTCACGGCGCGCCCACCATGGACGCTCTCATCGCCGTCGGCGCCACCGCTTCCGTCGCCTGGTCGCTCTATGCCATGTTCATCATGGCCGACCAGTTAGCCGCGGGTCAGGTCCACGAGGCCATGATGACGGGCATGGACAATCTGTATTTTGAGAGCGCCGGCACGATCCTGTCGCTCGTCACCGTGGGTAAATACCTCGAGACGCGCAGCAAATCCAAGACCGGCGGCGCCATCGAGGCGCTGATCGACCTGGCACCCAAGACCGCGACCGTCGTGGCGGAGGACGGCAGCGAGACCACCGTCGACGTCGACAGCATCCTTCCCGGCCAGGTGCTGCGTGTGCGCCCCGGCGAGTCCATCCCCGTCGACGGCGTGGTACTCGAGGGCGCGTCGGCCGTGGACGAGAGCGCGCTCACCGGCGAGTCCATCCCCGTGGAAAAGACCGCCGGCGACACCGTCAACGCCGCCACCGTCAACCGCACCGGTTCGTTTACCTTCCGCGCCACGCGGGTGGGTGCCGAGACATCGCTCGCCAAGATCATCCAGCTCGTCGAGGACGCCAACGCCACCAAGGCGCCCATCGCCCGCATGGCCGACAAGGTCGCCGGCGTGTTCGTGCCCGTGGTGTTCGTGATCTCGGCCGTGACCTTTGCGGTATGGATGGCGCTGACCGGCAGCGTGAACGAGGCGCTCACTTCTGCCGTGGCCGTGCTGGTGATCAGCTGTCCGTGCGCACTGGGTCTGGCCACGCCCGTCGCCATTATGGTGGGCACCGGCAAGGGCGCCGAAATGGGCATTCTGTTTAAGAGCGCCGAGGCGCTAGAGAACCTGCGCAGCGTGGGCACCGTCGTGCTCGACAAGACGGGCACCGTCACCCGCGGCAAGCCGGCCGTGACCGATATCGTGGTTGCCGCACGCGCCGACGGCTCGCCCGCCATGAGCGAAAAGGCGCTGCTCAAGCTGGCCGCCGCGCTGGAGCGCTCGAGCGAGCACCCGCTGGCCGAGGCGATTATGGCCGAGTGCGAGTCGCGCGGAATCGTCGCGCGCATGGTCGAGGACTTTGCCGCCGTGCCCGGGCGAGGCGTTACGGCACGCGAGGGGCAGAATGTCATCGCAGCCGGCAACGTACGCTTCATGGGCGAGTTGGGTGCCGCCGTGCCTACGGACCTTGCCGAGCAATTTGCCACCGAGGGCAAAACGCCGCTGTTCTTTGCCAAGAACGGCGAACTCGTTGGCACCATCGCCGTGGCTGACGAGGTCAAAGAAACGAGCGCCGAGGCCATCGCCGCGCTCCGCAAGCTCGGCGTCGACGTGCGCATGCTCACCGGCGACAACCGCGTGACGGCCGAGGCCATCGCCCGCCGCGTGGGACTCACCAGCGAACAGGTTATCGCCGACGTCCTCCCCGCCGACAAGGAACGCCACGTGCGCGAACTGCAGGATGCGGGCGGCAAGGTCGCCATGGTGGGCGACGGCATCAATGACTCCCCCGCCCTGGCGCGCGCCGACGTGGGCCTTGCCATTGGCACCGGCGCCGACATCGCCAAGGAGGGCGCCGACGTGGTACTCATGCGCAGCGACCTCATGGATGTTGCGCGGGCCATCGAGCTTTCGCGCGCCACGATTCGCAACATCAAGCAGGACCTGTTCTGGGCACTGTTCTACAACGGCATCGGCATTCCGCTGGCGGCGGGCGTGTTCTTCCCGCTCACCGGATGGCAGCTCTCGCCGATGTTTGGCGCCGCGGCCATGAGCCTGTCGAGCGTGTGTGTTGTTTCCAACGCTCTGCGCCTACGAACCTTTAAGCCTAAAGTGGCAAAATAGGCTCACCATTAAGTCCATTTAGAACGGGTTTTCCGGGTGCCCGAGATTGACCTGAAAGAGGAGCGACGCGTACTTTGGTACGCGAGCGACGGCTTGAAGGTCAAGGTCGGGTGCCTGGGAAAGCCGACACAACAGAGAGGAATACCCATGCGTTACACAATTAAGACTTCCGGCCTTATGTGCGGCCACTGCGACGCCACCGTCGAGACGGCGTTGCTCAACGTGGTCGGCGTGACCGACGCCGACGCCGATCACGAGACTCAGACCGTACAGGTGGAGTGTGCCGACACCGTGACCGCCGAGCAGCTCGCTGCCGCCGTCGAAGGCGCCGGCGAGAAATTCCATGCTCTGTCCGTAACTGCCGCGTAACGACCCACGCGCACCCCGATCAGAAACGAGAACCCGCCATGATGGCAGACCATAAATCGGTGACCCGCATGCTCAAGACGGCACGCGGTCAGATCGACGGCATCCTGCGGATGGTCGATGAGGACCGCTACTGCGTCGATATTTCTACGCAGCTCATGGCCACACAGGCGCTCCTCGCGCGCATCAACGCCGACGTACTCAAGGCGCATATCGAAGGCTGCGTGACTTCGGCAATCGAATCGGGCGACGAGGAGCTCAAGGCCGCCAAGCTTGCCGAGATTGAACGCGTCGTCGACAAGCTCTCCAAGTAATTGGGGCATTGGGAACAATCTTCTTTGCACCGTCTTGGTGTTCTGGGGACAGGTATGCTTGCACCACACTGGTGCAGATTAACCTGTCCCCCTTGCTCTAAATCGGGTATAAAGGCGTGCAGCATATCGAACGAAAGGCAATGTGCATGAATGACTTTATGAAGGGTCGCAATGGCGCCGATGAACTCACCATCGTAATGGGTTTTGCCGGCATCATCATCGCGATGATCGGATCGATGGCCCGTATTCAGTGGCTCAGCTGGATCGCCATCGCCGTGATCGTGTTGGGCGTGCTGCGCGGCCTGTCCAAAAACATCGACGCGCGCCGCAAGGAGAACGATGCCTTTGTCACGGCGACCGCAAACGTCCCCGGCCTGGGCAAGTTCGTCGCCAGCTTGGGCGGCGGGGCTGCAGCTGCCAACGCCTCGCGCACGGCCGGCACCAGCAAGGAAGACTTTGAGCGTGCCAAGCGCACGGCCAAGAAGATGTGGAAGGGTCGCAAGACCACGGCCTACCTCAAGTGCCCCAACTGCGGCCAGATGCTGTCCGTCCCCAAGGGCAAGGGCAAGATCCGCGTCACCTGCCCCAAGTGCCACGCCAAGATGGAAACACGCTCCTAGGCATCGCGCCGTGGGGCAAATGAATCAGTAGTGTTTGTCTCAAATCTGAAGCATTTATTCGATAAAAAAGCCGAGGCCTCTTGCTGAGACCTCGGCTTTTTTGTATAAGGCGGCGGCGTTCGACGAGCCGACTGTCCACCGTCACACCGGCGCTTACGCCACGCCGTCGCGGGCGAGCTCCTCGGCCAGCGCTTCGGCAGGCATGGCCATAATCGCGTCGAGCTCGGCGTCCACCTCGGGAATACGCTTCACCTTGAGTTTGCGCACCAGGTTACCGCGACACATCACGTGTATCGGCTCACGCAGAGCGCACAGGTCATCGAGCGGGTTCTCGTGCGTCACCAAAATGTCGGCCGCCTTGCCGCACTCAATCGTGCCGGTCTCGTCACCCAGGCCCAGTAGCTCAGCATTGACTTGCGTGGCCGTATGCAGTGCAAACGCATTGCTCACGCCCACGTACTTGGCATAATAGGCCACCTCGCGCCACATGTCGTACTGGGTCACGAACGGGCAGCTCGAGTCCGTGCCCAGGCCCACCTTAACGCCGGCTTCCAGCGCCGCACGAGCGCTCTCGATAATGCCCGAGCACACGATGTCGCCGTTCTTCTTTTGCGTGTCGGTCGAATGGGTCTTTTCCGGATCGAGCAGTACAAACGGCAGCGCCGGACTAATCGTGCAGGTCACGCTCGGCGCGCGTCCCTCGAGCTGTGTTCCCGCGGCGCCGCGGTACAGCTCCAGGATCTCGGGGGTCATCGGAGCGCCGTGCTCGATTGTGTCGACACCGGCCTGAAGCGCGGCCTTCACACCTTCGGTGCTCTCGACATGGGCCATGACCGGAAGGCCAACCTCGTGCGCCGACTTGCACGCCGCCGCGGCGACATCGACCGGCATGCGCAGCACGCCCGGCTCGCCTACTTCGGTCGCATCGAACACGCCGCCCGTCACGAACAGCTTGATGACGTCGGCACCGCGCGCATACAAGTCACGCACTTGTTCGGCCGCCTCATCGGGGGTATCGGCGACCTGCGCGAACAGCCCCGCACCGTGACCGCCCGGCACCGTGACACCCGTTCCCGGCGCCACCAGACGTGGACCCTGATACTTGCCGACGTCGATAGCGTTGCGCACGGCAATATCGGCAAACAGCGGGTCACCCGCACCGCGCACCGTGGTCACGCCGCTTGCCAACTGTTGCTGGGCACTGCCTTTGAGGATGTGGCGAACGATGGCGCGGCCCACGGGATTGTCGAGCTTCTTCATCAGTGCACCCGCATCGCCCGCCGAAACCGGCTTGCCCGAGCCGCACAGATGCACATGCATATTGATGAGACCTGGCATGAGATACGCCCCTGCCAGGTCGATGACCTCGGCACCCGCCGGCGCCTGCGCCACAGCACTCGGCCCCATCCATGTGATGACACCGCGCTCAACGGCCACGGCCATATCGGGCTGCGGCTCCATATGCTCCGAGCCATCCAAAACGGTCGCATTGATAAACAACGTGGGACGATCGGCAGTCGCCATATCGAGCTCCTCCCTCTCAGAAAACTTCAACATTTGTCCATTATTACCTAGCGCGGCGGAATTGCTGCGGACATATCGGTCAACGGAGAAAGGAGGAGATGCGGAGAATGGAATGCGTTGCAGCCCCATCCCAGCGACATCCGGGAAATGTCTAGATCTGTAACAGGTGGACCGTCTTTAACCTTCCAAATGTTACAGATCGAGATCTTTCGGCACCGCGTCCAACCTTTGTCTCGATCTGTAACAGTTAGAGCGGTTTTTGGCCGTTAGATGTTACAGATTAAGATATTCTCCAGCCCTGTCGTCAAACGTCTAAATCTGTAACAGTTAGACAGGTTTTCGGCCTCTAGATGTTACAGATTGAGATCTTTTAGCGGCAGCCAACCTTCTGTCTCGATCTGTAACAGCTACGAGGCCAAACGGCCCCTTGTTGTTACAGATCGAGACAAACTCGGCAGGAACAACCACATTCGCGTCAGTTGCACCCCTTAGCACCCATACCACTGACGCTTCCATTCCTCAGCCAGATCGGCCCGCTGTGGAATTCCCGCCAGTCTCATCTTTTCAGCCAGGTTCCCCGGGTTCTTGAGTTCGTTAAACGTAAACCGAAGCACCTTATGCCCGAGCATTGTCAGATGAGATTCCCGCTGACGCTCTGCCACGAATGGGTCAACCGACTCCCGACCCTCGCCGCTCTGCAAGGTGTACTTCCCCTTTCCGTCGAGCTCGCCGATGACACACGTCCCGTCCTCGAGCCGCCAAAAATAGTCGACGCGAAACACCTGGCTCGGATCGAGCGGGTCGCGAAACTCCACCTGCAGCTCCGGAACCGGAAAGCCGTACGCAATAAAGAATGCTCGGAACCGAGACTCGCCGCCGTTTTCAAACAGCCCGTCCGCATACGACGCAATCACCTGTGCCCTGCGATACCCTCGCCTGCCCTCGCAATCGGCGCGGAGGCGCTCGCACAAATCCCCACGTGATACGCCTTTCGCCCGCAGTGCAGAATCGGCGATCGCCAGACCATACGAAAACGGCGCACGCAGCAGACAGTCCTTCACCGTGCGCCAAAACGGCGTCACTCGCACGCCGTCGACGCGCTCAAGCGCACCCGCCGCCTGCGGACGCAACAGCCGGCATCCTGCACTCAGCGGCACCGAGCAACCTGTCTTAACAAGAAATCGCGGCCCAAGCAGATCATTTGGCACCTCCAGACCCCACAAAAGTGCCGCGTCGTAACCCCAAAACGCCCAATCGGGATGAAACTCCGCAAGCCCTTTGATGGTCCGCAGCGCTCGCTCCGTCGGCGTCAACGCATCCCAATCATGCTGAAAACAGAACAGGTGCGACTCAGGCTCCGCGATATCGTCGGTTCCCACATGGCGCCGCAGCCACATGAGCTCGGCATTGTCGTGCGTCACAAGCAGCACGCCTAGTTCAGCCGCCTCCGTGAGCCTGGCAAGCATCCTATTCCGCGCCAACGTGTTGCGAGCCGTATGCTTGTGTTTGAGAACGGTATTAGACACTTCCATCACCACCACATCGGACAAATGGACCATTGTCACCGTTGCCTCCGCTGATAAACGTCTTGATCTGTAACAGTTAGACGTTCTCCAGGCCCCTAAACGTTACAGATTTAGACAAACCAGCGGCGCCCAGGTATTCGTCTCGATCTGTAACAGGTAGACCGGTTTTTTGTCCCTAAACGTTACAGATCGAGACATAAAGGCAGAAGGCAAGGCAGGCGACAACCGTCCATCCCCTACTCCCATTCCTGTTCGTAGATGTTGAGCGACTTCACATACCGCCCCTGGGCACCCATGATGTCGCGGACCAGGCGCAAAAAGAAGCTGATGCACGAGGTGTCGAAACCGTCCTCCAGGTCCTCGGGATGCACCGAGCCCGGCCCGTCGACCGTCGTGTCGCTCAGGCGCGCGATGTCATACAGGTAGAGCTGCCCCGCCGTCAGCCAGACATCGTCGACGCACGCGAGTCGCACCGCAATCGCACCATCGTTCCAGCGCTCCTTTTGCACGATATGTGGGTCGTAGACGTCAAAGCGACGGTCGGTGCGCGTGTCCTTCAGCACGACCATGCCAGTCGCGGGATCCTTGTCCAAAATGCCAAAGCGCGAGAAATACTGCGTGTCACGCACCTGCTTAAGTCGCCCGAGCGAAGCAGGAGAAATTGACGCTGGCGGCTCGTCCACATACAGCTCCAACAGCGTCTTGCCGTGGTAATAGGGGCGCTCAAACAGCAGCCAATCGGTAAACGCCATGTTGTAGGCCATGATTTCGTTTTGAGATGGTTCCTCGCAATAGCTGAGCCACGGATCGACGATAATCTCGAACTGCTCGCGCGCCGGCTCCAGAAATTGAAACTTCCGCAGCATCCAAAAGTGAGCCATGTCGGCAATATCGTTGCCGACGGCCTCGGCCAGCTGCGCTCGATCAAAAACTTGGTCAGTCATGGCATCCTCCTCAAACTGATGGACCTCAATTTGAGCTTACGAGGAGGGTGGGCAACCGAGGCAAGCGCGGGCAAAATAGGCCTTCGACTGCAAACCAGATGCTAACCAAACACTTGACGGGACACTTGACCGAATGAGTCCACCGCAACAAAACCGCAGGTAGACATAGACAGCCAACCCGCCCTTTTGAGCCAGATGCCCGCAGCCACCACAGAAACAACAGGTGACCACAGCCCAAGAAGTCGACAAATGAACACCCGTACGTCGACAAACGAGCAAATCGCTCGCAAATCCGCAAGGAGTGTCCCCAACGACTAGACAAAAAATGACTAGTCATTGAGGACGTTCTTAAATGACTACTTTACAGCTCCAGCGCCTCGGCGACCTCGGCTGCGCAGGCCAGGGCATCGGCCATAGCACTCACCACGAGCGAGCTGCCGTTGCGGGCGTCACCGGCCACGTACACCGGTGCGGCATCCGCGGCGACACCCTCCGTGCGAGCCGCGAGGTGCGAGCCCTCGGCAGCCATCACCGGCAGCGGACGACCAGCGGTGGCAACAGGCACGCCCACCGCATCGAACACGCCGTGCTCGGGACCCGTAAAGCCGCAGGCGATGAGCACCAGCTGCGCCGGCACCTCGTGCTCGGAGCCCGCGATGCGCTCGGGCTTTCCCGCCGACCAGTCCAGATCGACCACGCGCAAACCCGCAGCCGCACCCTTCTTGTCCAGCAGCACCTCGAGCGTATCCACGCCCCAGGCACGCATCTCGTCACCCATCGCAGCGATAGCCTCCTGCTGGCCGTAGTCGGTCTTCTTAACGTTGGGCCACTGCGGCCAGGGGTTGCTCGCCGCGCGCTTATCGGGCGCAGCCGGCAAGAACTCAAACTGGCGCACGCTGCGCGCGCCCTGACGCACGGCGGTACCCACGCAGTCGTTTCCAGTATCGCCACCGCCAATGACCACAACGTCCAGGCCGCGCGCGTTCACCGCGGGCTCGCTGCCATCGAGCACCGAGGCGGTCGAAGCCGTCAGGTAGTCCACCGCGTACACCACGCCCGGAGCATCCACGTTCGCAGCCGAAAGCCCGCGGGGCGCACGAGCGCCGACAGCCATCACGACGGCGTCAAAGTCATCGAGCTCGGCCGCCACCGCAGGGTTCGTCACATCGGCGCTCAGCTCAAACACAATGCCCAGCTCGCGCATGAGCGCCACGCGACGCTCGACCACGGACTTCTCGAGCTTCATGTTGGGAATGCCGTACATGAGCAGACCACCCGGGCGGTCGTCGCGCTCAAACACCGTCACGCGGGCGCCACGACGCGCAAGCTCCCATGCTGCCACCAGACCAGCAGGACCGGAGCCCACCACGGCAACCGTGGGCGCGCCCTCCCCTGCCGGCTCAAAGCGACGCGGGCCGCCGTTTGCCCATTCGCGGTCGCTGATCGCACGCTCGTTGTCATGGATCGTCGTGGGCTGGCCATCGACCGAACCCAGGTTGCACGCGGCCTCGCACAGCGCCGGGCAAACGCGACTCGTGAACTCAGGCATGGGCGAGGTGAGCGACAGGCGCTCGGCAGCCTCGTCCCAGCGGCCGCGGTACACCAGCTCGTTCCACTCGGGAATCAAGTTGTGCAGCGGGCAGCCGCTCGGACGTGCCTTGCCAAAGCTCGCGCCCATCTGGCAAAACGCCACGCCGCACATCATGCAGCGGCTCGCCTGGGCACGGCGTGCATCGTCGTCGAGCTCAACGTACAGCGGATCGAAATCACGGCTGCGCTCCTCCACGGGGCGAAGCTCGTGGGTCACACGATCGATATCAAGAAAAGCACCGGGCTTACCCATGGCACTTACGCCTCCTTCTTGGTCGAAGCAACAGAGCTGGCAGCCACAGACGCAGCGCCAGCAGCACCGCCCGCCACATCAAAGCGATCGACATCCGCGGCGCTCGCGCGACCGGTCACAATGTCAAACGCCAGCTCCTCGGCCTGCGCATGCGTCTTGCCGACGGCCTCGGCGGCGGCGACAATCGCCAGCACACGCTCGTACTCGGTCGGAATGACCTTCACAAAGTGCTTGCTCATCGTCTCAAAGCTGTAGAGCAGCTTGATGCCGCGCGGGCTCTGCGTCGCGTCCACGTGCTCCTGGATGAGCGCACGGACCTGCTCCAGCTCGCCGGCCGTCGGGGCCTTGAGCTCGACGCTCTCGTGGTTCACGCGGGCATCGAGCGTGCCGTACTGGTCAAAGACATAAGCCACGCCACCCGTCATGCCGGCAGCGAAGTTCTGCCCGACCTCGCCCAGGATGAGCGCCAGGCCACCCGTCATGTACTCGCAACCGTGGTTGCCGCAACCCTCGACCACCACGGTGGCACCGGAGTTGCGTACGCCAAAGCGCTGGCCGGCCAGGCCGTTGATGAAGCCACGGCCGCTCGTGGCGCCAAAGAACGCAACGTTGCCCACGATGATGTTTTCGTCGAACTTATAGGTCGCATGCGGGTTGGGGCGCACCGACACCTCGCCGCCCGAAAGGCCCTTGCCAAAGTAGTCGTTGGCGTCGCCGCACACGTTGAGCGTAATGCCGCGCGGCAGGAAGGCGCCAAAGCTCTGACCGGCCGATCCATCGCAATCGATGGTGATGGAGCCGGCGGGCAGGCCCTCGGGATGTGCCTTGGTCACCGCGTTACCAAGGATGGTGCCCACGCAACGGTTGACGTTGGCGATATCAGCGCGGAAGCGAATCGGACGCAAGTGGGCACGGGCATCGGCCGTGTAGGGCACGAACAGCGTGGAGTCGAGCGTCTTGTCGAGCTCGCTGTCCGCGGCCATCTGCGGCAGGAAGTGACGACCGTCGGCACCCGGGATGTGGGCACCGAACTCGCAGGTCGCGCTCGCCAGCACGGGCGTCAGATCGAGCAGGTTAGCCTTGCGGTTGCCCGGGACCTCGATCTGGCGCAAGCACTCGGGATGGCCGACCATCTCGTCGACGGTGCGGAAGCCCAGGCTCGCCATGACCTCGCGCAGTTGCTCGGCAACAAAGAGCATAAAGTGCTCGACGTGCTCGGGCTTGCCGCGGAAGCCGCGACGCAGGCGGCAGTTTTGCGTGGCGATGCCGGCGGGGCAGGTATCCTGCTGGCAGTCGCGCTGCATGAGGCAGCCCATCGAGATGAGCGGCATGGTCGCAAAGCCAAACTCCTCGGCGCCCAGCAAGCAGGCGACGGCAACATCGGTGCCGTCCATGAGCTTGCCGTCGGCCTCGAGCACCACGCGTGAGCGCAGGCCGTTTTGCAGCAACGTCTGCTGGGCCTCGGCAAGGCCAAGCTCCAGCGGCAGACCGGCGTGCCAGATCGAATCGCGAGCAGCGGCACCCGAGCCGCCATTGTGGCCGCTGATCAAGATCTTGTCGGCAGCGCCCTTGGCCACACCGGTGGCGATGGTGCCGACGCCGGCCTCGCTGACCAGCTTGACCGACACGCGTGCGCCAGGGTTGGCGTTCTTAAGGTCAAAGATGAGCTCGGCCAGGTCTTCGATGGAGTAGATGTCGTGATGCGGCGGAGGCGAGATCAGGCCGATGCCGGGCGTGGACTGACGGACCTCGGCAATCCAGGGGTAGACCTTCTTGCCGGGCAGGTGGCCACCCTCGCCGGGCTTGGCGCCCTGGGCCATCTTGATCTGAATCTCGAAGGCGCTGCACAGGTAGCGGCTCGTCACGCCAAAGCGCGCACTTGCCACCTGCTTGATCGCGGAGTTCTTGGAATCACCGTTAGCCAGCGGGGTCTCGCGACGCGGATCCTCACCGCCCTCGCCGGAGTTGGAACGGCCGTGCAGGCGGTTCATGGCGATGGCCATGCACTCGTGTGCTTCCTTGCTGATAGAGCCGTACGACATGGCGCCGGTGTTAAAGCGGCGGACGATGTTGAGCGCGGGCTCGACCTCGTCGAGCGAAACCGGCGTGCGGCCGCTGGCATCAAAGTCGAGCAAGTCGCGCAGGCGCACGGCACGGCCGGTACGGTGCAGACGGGCGCTGTACTCCTTAAAGGTGTCGTAGCTGTCCTCACGGCAGGCGGTCTGCAGCAAGTAGACAGTCTGAGGGTCGATCAGGTGATCCTCGCCGCCGATCGGGCGCCACTTGGTCAGGCCCAGCGTGGGCAGCTGATCGGGAGCCGGGCTCTTAAGGATGGCGAGCGCGGCGTCGTAGCGCTCGTTTTGCTCGCGCTCAACGTCCTCGACACCCATACCGCCCACACGGCTCACCGTGCCGGCGAAGTACGCGTTGACGAACTCCGGCGTAAAGCCCACGGCCTCGAAGATCTGCGCCGAATGGTAGCTCTGCACCGTGGAGATGCCCATCTTGGACATGATGGAGACGATGCCGGCGGTCGCAGCCTTGTTGTAGTTGGCGATGCCCTGCTCGGCCGTCACGTCCAGGTCGCCGTGTGCCGCCAGATCGCGGACGCACGCATGTGCGCTGTACGGATAGATGCCGCTCGCGGAGTAGCCCACCAGTGCCGCAAAGTCGTGCGGAGACACGGCGTCGCCGCACTCCACCACGATATCGGCAAAGGTACGCACGCCGACGCGGATCAGGTGGTTGTGCACGCAGCCCACGGCAAGCAGCGACGGCACGGGCACCTCGCCCGCTCCGGCGCGATCGCTCAGCACCACAATGTTCGCGCCGTCGCGAACCGCGGCCTCGACGTCTTCGGCAAGCTGCTTGAGCGCAGCCTGCAGCGCGCCCTCACCCGCGTCGCGGCGGTACACGGCACGGAAACGGCGGGTCTTAAAGCCAACACGGTCGATGGCACAAATGCGGTCGAACTCCTCCTCGCTCAGCAGCGGGCGCTCCAGACGCACCAGCTGGCAGGCCGTGCGGGAATCCTCGAGCAGGTTGCCGTGGTTGCCCAGGTAGAGCGTGGTCGAAGTTACCATATGCTCGCGCAGGGCATCGATCGGCGGGTTCGTGACCTGGGCGAACAGCTGATAGAAGTAGTCAAAGAACGAGCGGGTCTTCTTTGACAGGCAGGCCAGCGGCGCGTCGATACCCATCGAAGCGAGTGGGGCCTTGCCCTGCTGGGCCATAGGACGCACGACCTCGTCGACGTCATCCCAGTGGTAGCCGAGCTTGGCCATGCGCACAGCGGCGGGCACCTCGGCATCCTCGGCGGACGCGGGCGCGGCGGGCTCATCGAGCGCGTCGACGGTCAGCGTCTCCTCGGCAATCCAGTCGCGGTAGGGCTTCTCCTTGACATAGCGGGCGCGCAGCTCGTCGTTGTAGATCACGCGACCGCGGGCAAAATCGACCTCGAGCATCTGACCCGGTCCCAAGCAGCCGCTCGTCAGGATGTTCTCGGGGCGCACCTCGATGGTGCCCACCTCGCTTGCCAGCATAAAGCGACCGTCGCGCGTCACGTAGTAGCGAGCCGGACGCAGGCCGTTACGGTCGAGGGCAGCGCCCAGGGTGCGACCGTCGGTAAAGGCGATGGCCGCCGGGCCATCCCATGGCTCCATGAGCATGGACTGGTAAGCGTCGTAGGCGCGGCGCTCCTCACTCAGACTGTCGTTGTGGTCCCACGGCTCGGGCAGCAACATGGACGCGGCACGCGTGAGCGGGCGGCCGTTCATGACCAGGAACTCAAGCACATTGTCCAGAATCGCGGAGTCGGAACCCTCGCGGTTGATGATGGGCATCACGCGCTCAAGATCGTGCTGCAACACGGGGCTGTACAGGTTGGGTTCGCGGGCGCGAATCCAGTTGACGTTGCCCTTGAGAGTGTTGATCTCGCCGTTGTGAATGATAAAGCGGTTGGGGTGCGCGCGCTCCCAGCTGGGCGTGGTGTTGGTGGAGTAGCGCGAGTGGACGAGCGCCACGGCCGTCTTGACGGCGGCGTCGTTGAGGTCGATGAAGAAGCGGCGCATCTGCGTGGCGACCAGCATGCCCTTGTACACGATGGTGCGCGAGCTCATGGAGCACACGTAGAAGATCTTGTCGCGCAGGGCAAACTTGGCATCGGCCTTCTTTTCGATGGTGCGGCGGCACACGTACAGGCGACGCTCAAAGGCATCGCCGGCGGGCGTGTCGTCCGGACGGCCCAGGAAGGCCTGCAGGATAGTAGGCATGCAGGCGCGGGCCGTCTCGCCCAGGTCGTGCGGGTCGACCGGCACCTCGCGCCAAAAGAGCAGCGGCACGCCAGCCTCGGCGCAGCCCTCCTCAAACACGCGGCGGGCATCCTCTACGCCCTTGTCGTCCTGCGGGAAGAACAGCATGGCCACGCCATAGTCGCCCTCTGCCGGCAGAATCTGACCGCACTTTTGAGCCTCTTTACGGAAAAAGTGATGCGGAACCTGGAACAGGATGCCAGCGCCATCGCCGGTATTCTTCTCGAGTCCCGTGCCGCCGCGGTGCTCCAAGTTGACCAGAATGGACAGCGCATCGTCCAGAATCTGGTGATGGCGCTCACCGTTGATATCGGCAAGCGCGCCGATGCCACATGCATCGTGGTCGAATTCGGGGCGATAAAGGCCCTGCTGCTGAGCGGAATCTGCCTGCATCGCGATCCTCCCCTAGATATTAGTCAGTCAGTTGAATAGGCATACTAGGAGCATCGCCGGCCCGCTGTGTTTCCCGCCCGTTTCGAAACAATCGCGTAACGCACGCAATTATTTTGTTAGTCGTGGTTAACTTTAAAGTCCAAAACGGGTATCCTTTGCGGCGTCAAGCAAACGGCACGTCGCCCATACACAGGAATCGACCATGCTCAACCATCTCAAACAACACTTTGGCTCCCGACGCACCGGTGGTCACGGAGGCCTAGACATTGCGCGGCATATCGGCCCCGGGCTGCTCGTGACCGTCGGCTTTATCGACCCGGGCAATTGGGCCTCCAATATGGCCGCGGGCTCGCAGTTTGGCTACGCGCTGCTGTGGATCGTCACGCTGTCCACGATTATGCTCATTGCGCTGCAGCACAACGCGGCACACCTGGGTATCGCCACGGGCGCCTGTCTTGCCGAGGCCACGACCCGCTTTCTCCCCCGCATCGTGGGACGCGCGGTGCTCGGCAGCGCCTATCTCGCGACCATCGCCACCACCATGGCCGAAGTCCTGGGCGGCGCGATTGCCCTTCAAATGCTCTTTGGGCTACCCGTGCGCGCGGGCTGCGTCATCGTGGCGGCAGTATCGATGGCGATGCTCATGACCAACTCCTACAAGCGTGCCGAACGCTGGATCATCGCCTTCGTAGGCGTGGTAGGACTCTCGTTTTTGGCCGAGCTTGCGCTGGTCAAGGTCGACTGGCCGCAGGCCGCCGCAAGCTGGATCACACCCAGTATGCCCACTGGCTCTGCCGCGATTATCGTGAGTGTCCTGGGCGCGGTCGTTATGCCCCACAACCTCTTCCTGCACTCCGAGGTCATCCAATCCATGCACTTCGAAGGCCAAGGCGAGCAGGTTATCGAAGAGCGTCTACGCTACGAGCTCTTCGACACGCTCTTTTCGATGGGCGTGGGCTGGGCAATCAACTCGGCCATGGTCATCCTGGCCGCAACGACCTTCTTTGCGCACGGCATCGTCGTAGACGACCTCGCCGTCGCAGCGGCCACGCTCTCCCCCATCTTGGGCCCGGCGAGCTCGGCCATCTTTGCGGTAGCGCTGCTGTTCGCGGGATTATCGAGCAGCGTGACAGCGGGCATGGCGGCGGGAACCATCACTGCGGGCATGTTCGACGAGGAATACGACATCCACGACCGACATTCCTCGGTCGGGGTGGCGGCCTGTTTTGCCGGCGCAGTGGCGGCGTGCCTGGTCGTTCCGAATCCTTTTGAGGGTCTCATTTGGAGTCAGGCACTGCTGTCGCTTCAGCTGCCGATTACGGTCTTTGTGCTCATACGACTCACCAGTTCGCCCCGTGTCATGGGCAAATACGCCAACTCGCGCCCGCTCAACGCGCTGCTCGTAGGGATCGGTGCCATCGTGACGATTCTCGATGTCGTGTTGTTGACAGGGATGTAATGGGGCGGGGCACCTACCCAGGCAAACGTCTCGATCTGTAACATCTAGACCCGCTTTTGATGTCTAGATGTTACAGATCGAGATCATTCCGAGGGACAGCTCCGTTTGTCTCGATCTGTAACAGATAGACCCCGTTTTCGCCGTTAGATGTTACAGATTGAGATCTTCTGCCGAACGGGTTTGGTTTGTCTTGATCTGTAACAAGTGGACCCAATTTCCGCTTCTAGATGTTACAGATCGAGACATTTCTTCAGCTCCAACCTTTTGTCTCAATCTGTAACAGATAGGCCCGTTTTGAGCCGCCACATGTTACAGATTGAGACAAACGGTCGGCCGGACTCACGACAGGCAGGATCGGCTAACAGCAGCCGTGATCCCTTAGGGACGGAAGAAAAGGGCCCCGGCCGAGAATTCGACCGGGGCCCTTGGACAGAGTTATGTGTTGCTGCAAGTCGTGTGCCTGCGAGCTACTCCTCGACGAGCTCAAACTGATCGGGACCGACGCCGCACACCGGGCACACATAATCCTCGGGCAGCTCGGGCGTATCGACCTCAACCTCGTAACCGCAAACGACGCACACGAACTTATACGTCTTCTTCTCCTCAGCCATGATGTTCTCCTCTCGAACGTGACTGGTGATGTACTTCATTTATCAGTATAGATTCTCAATAATATAATGCAAGTATTTTTAAAACATTTCTAGCCTTGATACGAGGACGCCTTCGGAGGCGTCTTGCCCTTCAGGACCTTATGGTAGTAATCGTAGGTGAGCGGCGTCTCGTCACTCAGGCGTTCGGCATCCTCGACCTCGCCGATAAACAGTAGATGCGTGCCCACATCCACAGTGTCGATCAGACGGCAGCTAAACAGGGCCGCCGCATGCTCGGGCACATAGGGCATGCCCAGAGCCGTCTCGCGGGTCTCGTATTTGGCAAACTTGTCATAGTTGCTGCTGGTGCGAAATCCAAAGTTGCCAATGTAGAGCATATCCGCCGTCTGGTCGATCACGGTCAGCGCAAAGGCCTTGGCAGTCTCGATCACGCCAGCGGTCACATTTTCCTTGTTTACGGCAACCGAGATGCGAGGTGGTGCTGCCGTCACCTGCACCGCCGTGTTGATAACGCAGCCGGCACGCAGCCCGTCGGCCGCGGCACTCACCACATAGAGCCCACTCGGCATGGTAAAGAACGCAGTTTTGTCCATAACAAGTACTCCCCTAACCCGGGATTGAACCTTAAGACTGTATGTACCCATAAAAAGCGGCGCCCATAACGGACGCCGTCTTTTGGAAATGTATAGCAAAACAGCAAGGAAGACGGGGCGGGCGCGGTAGGGCACCTTCCCGTGAACTCGCTCCTAGCGGTTGCGTTCTTTAAGGGCGCGATCGATTTCGCGTTGAACATCGCGTTTGGCCATGTCCTCGCGCTTGTCGTAGAGCTTTTTGCCTCGGCCCAGGCCCAACAGCAGCTTTACGCGGCCGTCGGTATTAAAGTAGAGCTCCAACGGTACCAGCGCATAACCACGGTTGCGAAGTTTGCCGTCGAGAAAATCAATCTCCTTGCGGTGTAGCAGCAGACGACGACGGCGATCAGGATCGCGATTCCACACGCCGCCATGGCTATAAGGGTGAATATGCAGGCCAACGAGCCAGCACTCGCCGCCACGAATCAGCGCGAAGGTATCGGTGATCTGGCAGGCGCGCTCGCGAATCGACTTGACCTCGGTGCCACTCAGCTCAATGCCGCACTCAAACGTCTCATCGATAAAGTACTCGTGATGTGCCGAGCGATTCTTGGAAATGAGCTTGCGCTCGCGCTTACTGGGCATCGCCGGCCTCCTTGGCGCCATCGGCGTTTGAGCCCGCGGCGTCGCGCTTTGCCTTGCGCTCAGCATTGAGCTCGGCATCGCTCTCGCGCACCAGTTTGATAATCGCCGCGCAGGCCTCCTCGCCCACCAAATCGCGAGCACGCACCGTCAGGCGCGTCGCCTCCTGCTTGTCGCCGTCGCTTGCAGCATCGGTCGCACACATGATCAGGCAAATGGCAATCTCAGCCGAAGGCGAGGTCGGCACGCCTTGCAGGCTCAGCTCGCCCATCACGTGCTCATCGCTCTCCTCGGCGGCATCGGGGTAGGCAGTATGAATCTTGTTGAGCAGACGCGTCGTATGCGCATCGCCAGGCGCCAGACGCAACGCCAGGCGCGCACAACCCACGGCGGCCGAGACATTCTCGGTCTCGGGCTCCAAGAAGTACTGGCCCAGGTTGGCATAGGCGCGGGCGGCGCACTTGCCATCGCTTGCACGCTCCAGCACCGAGTACGAGAGCGATGCCCATTCCTGCTTGTCCTCGAGCGCGCGGAACAGCTCGGCCAAGTCCAAGCGGTAGTTGCAGTTCATGGGATCCCAACGCACAGCCTGCATCAGGGCATTACGAGCGCTCACATAATCCTGCTGGCGAATGTAGGCAAACGCCATGTCGGAGTACAGACGGTCAAAGGGCGGCTCGACCTGCAGGAGCTCGCGCGGATCCTTCTCCACGCGGCGATAGGCCAGGCGCTCAAACTTGCTGTCGAAGCTAAAGTACTGGCGCTTCTCCTCCGTCTTGCACTCAGCGTCGATATACTCCTCGGCGAGCTCCACCAGACGCTCAAGCAGCGGCGTCGCCGTAGCCAGGTCGCCCTGCGCCAGATAGTTCTCGGCATACGTGATGTCTTCCAAGCTGATAGGCAGGTCCATGACAACTCCTCGGTCCGGGCGGCAGACTCAACGCGCGCCTTAAATATCGGTCAATACACAAAACCCGGGTCTCTTACGAGGCCCGGGCGTTCAATTTTGGTAGCCCGTACCAGATTCGAACTGGTGATCTCCGCCTTGAGAGGGCGGCGTCCTAAACCGCTAGACGAACGGGCCATATGTAGCAAATGCAATGGCTGGGATGGAGGGAGTCGAACCCCCATTGACGGAACCAGAATCCGCTGTCCTGCCATTAGACGACATCCCAATGACTGCATCGCTGCGCTCGGCTGTGCCTTTGCGCAAGAAAGAAATATACGGGAAGTCCGGCCGTGACGCAAGCCCCAATTTTGACTTTTTTTGAAATTCAGTCAAATACGGCCAACACGTGAAGGACCTGTGAAGTCGACCGCTGCACACGAAGGGCAAAACGCCGCGAGCGGTAGCCGTCAACCGTTGGCAGATTCTACCGCGAAAACGATAGCACCAGGCAACACAATCGAAGTATCAATGATCACGTAGATATCGAGGCGCCATGGACGAAGAGCTTGATTACCTATGGGAGACCCTGGGCCTCGAGATCACTGCTGACCTTTGGCCCGAACGGGACAAAATCCATCCCACTCTGCGCCCCGCCATCACGGTGATGCAGGCAAAATACCGCCGTGCATCCTTTTTGATCATGCGGATGTCATGGCACGCGGGGCTCCCCGACCTTAAGCGAATCCAGGCAAGCCTCGTCGAGCTGTCCGGTATGCCGACTGTCATATCCGAGGCGCACCTGGAGCAGCGACAGCGCGAGCGACTGCAACAGCAGCGGATTCCCTTTATCTGCCCCGGTGTTCAGGCATATCTGCCCTTTATGGACGAGGAGTACTGGAGCGGCAAGCCCAACAAGCACGTAAAGGTCTACGATCCGCACGAATGGGCACAGCTCGAGGATTGAGCCGAGCGAGCCCGCCGATGGAAAACACGTCCCACCCTGAGCACTCAAAACGGGTCGCACTTTCCGCAGCCGCTACAGCAACGCCTCGACCCAAGCCGATTCCCTAAAGCCGGGAATCGCAAAGTCGTCGCCCACCAACAGCGGACGCTTAACCAGCATGCCGTCGGTCGCCAACAGCTCGTAGCACTCCCGATCCGTCATGCCCGCATCTAGACGCGCCTTCAGGCCCAGCTCTCGATATTTCATGCCCGACGAATTAAAGAAGCGCCGCACCGGCAGTCCCGAACGAGCAATCCAGGTCGCAAGCTCATCAGCCGTGGGATTGTCCAAAACGATATCGCGGTCGATATACTCTACCCCGTGTTCGTCCAGCCATGCCTTGGCCTTCTTACAGGTCGAGCACTTGGGATATTCAACAAACAGTACGGTCATGGGAATCCTCCGAATATAGATCGGCCAACGCAGGCACACGCCACACGAGGCGCCTTCGCATGATGGGCCAATTGTAGCCCACGGGTCACACGCTAAACGAACCGTACCCCGAATCCGCGTTTGATGAACGGCAGCAGCTCCATTGCCTCGGGCGTGATATGGCCCGCAACGTTCATGCGCTCGTCACTGGGAAGATCGACCCGCGCAATCTCAAGCTCGCCTTCGTAGCGCCCATAGCCGCTATTGCTCACAGCGATCGACCCCGTCTTTCGTGACAGGCCGGCACCGGCATCCATCGGCACGGAATCCGGCTTAAGCGTCGTACGCGACTCCTGAGACCTAAAGATGAGGGTGCTCGAATCGGGTCGGTCGTGATGAATCTGCCCACGTACATAGGCATAACCGGGCTCAAGCTCGCATTGCAGGTCCACGTATCCGGCGGAAACATGAGCAAACTGCGTCCAGCCCGCATCGGAAAGATCGGGGTCGCCGGCCAACACAATGTCGCAATCGGCGCCATGTGCAAGCTCAAGCATATTGAGAGCAACCTTTGACGCGCGACCGCGCTGTGCCTCGACCGTCGGCAGTCCCTCGAATACCGGCCCGCGAACGTTGGCATCACCCGGCACAAAAGCCATGATTTCGAATCCAAGCGCCGCAAGACGAAGATTCACCCGAGCAATGTCCTCCAGAGCTAAACCGGTATAAGGCTTGGGGTAAAAATTGTGACAGGCGGCAAAACGAGTCACATCGGCACCGGCCTCACACCACGATGCGATTTCATCAGAACTCACCGTCGATGCATTGACCACAATGCGAAATACACCGGACAGCTCCGCGACCCGCTGGGCGCTAAAGCCATAGTCCAAACGAAGGTATTCCAACCCCAGATCGCGCAGGTCCTCGATGCGCTCAAGCCCGAGCAAATCGCACGTGCGCGGCCCCACATCGGCGATGAGCGCAATGCCGCGGGCGGAAAGCAGCGACAGCACATGACGGACCTTATCGGCATACGCCGCTCCCCCATCCTCGGGAATATGCAGTGAGGTGAACGCGTAGCGCGCCCCCGCCGCGGCACCACGCTCAATCGTCCGCTCAATATCCTGCAAAGGGCTGGAAAGATAAATCGAAATACCCGTTTTCACGCTTCAACACTCCTTTAAAAAAGGCCGGCGGAGCAGTTAGCCCCGCCGGCACAACCATAGCATCAAGAAATCTGCCGCGCGCCGCGAGCCCTGAGCAACACGGCTCGCGATATCAAACTACTCGCCAAAGAACTCGTTGATCTTCTGCTCGTCGACGCCAAAGAACCACGTCAGGACAAAGCCAGCGGCATAGGCAAGCAGCATAGCGGCAACGTAGCCGAGCTGCTGACCAGGAACGACGATCAGCAGGCCAAACAGACCGGAAACGCCCTGAGAAACCGTGCCGATGTGAAGCAGCGCCGCGAGCGCGCCGCCAAATCCGGCACCCAGGCAGGCCGTCACAAACGGACGAACGAGCGGCAGCGTAACGGCATACATCAGAGGCTCGCCCACACCCAGGATTCCAACGGGAATGGACTCTGCAACGTACTTCTTGAGCTTGGCGTTCTTGGTCTTAAAGTACAGCGCCAAACCGGCACCGACCTGGCCGCCGCCAGCCATCATAAGGATGGGAAGCAGGTAATTGATACCCTTGGTAGCGCCGTCGGGATCGTTGAGCATAGCGTGGATCGGCGTGAGCGCCTGATGCAGGCCGACGGAAACCAGCGGCAAGAAGCCTGCCGACAGGATATAGCCACCCAGGACGCCCAGCTTCTCGAAGATAAAGGTCAAAACGCTAAAGATGGCAGTCGTCAGCCATGCGCCAACCGGCTGGATGACGAGCATCAGAGCAAAGGCGCCGATGATGAGCACCAGCAGCGGGGACAAGAACGTGTCGAGCGCGTTGGGCATAACCTTGCGAATCTGACGCTCCATCCAGGCAAAAAATGCGCCAGCGATAAGAGCCGCGATCATGCCGCCCGCTGCGGGGTTGTACTGCGCATTGGTGAGCGGCAGCAAGATGGCAGTGGCAGGATCGGCCGCGCCAGGCGCAAGCAGGGGCATGGCACTGTTGGCAATACACATCATGCCGGCGATGCCGCCCAGCGCAGCGGAGCCGCCAAACTCACGTGCCGCGTTATAGCCCACCAAGATGGGCAGATAGGCAAACAGGGCCCAGCCCATGGAGCGAATGCCCTGGTACCACCACTCGCCTGCAAGCGCGCCTGCCGTCGAGACGTTAATGACGTTGCAGATACCGTTGATGAGGCCAGCCGCAATGATGCCGGGAAGCAGGGCGACGAAGACATTGGAAATCTTCTTGAGGAAGGCCTGAACCGGCTTGGACTCGTACTTGGCCTTCTGCGCGGCCTTGTTTGTGGCCGCAGCGTCAACCACGCTCTCGTCAGCAACGCCTTTCGCAAGGCCGGTGAGCTTGGAGAACTCCTCGAGCACCTTATTCACCTTGCCCGGACCCAGCACGATCTGCATCGTGTCGTCCTCGACCAGGCCCATCACGCCGTCGAGTGCCTTAATGCCCTCCGTGTCGACGTTGCCCGCGTCTTTGACGGTCACGCGCAGGCGCGTCATGCACGCCGCGTTTGCGAGCACGTTGTCTTTACCGCCCAAAAGGTCCAGCAGCTTTTGAGCCAGCTCTTTGTTCGTCATAACTCCTCCTTGTATTGGGTATCTCGTCTGGATGTCATATCAGCTCACGCCGCGCACCTATTGGGCGTCGGCATTGCTCTTCTCATGGCCACTCACCGCAGCACGGACATGGCCTCTCGCTCGCTCAAGAGCTACCGCAGCCTGCTCGGCATCGCAGTCCAGCAGTACCGAGACAATAGCGGTTTTTACGTGGCCGCCGGCATCTGCAAGCGCCTGAATAGCGCACTCGCGCGTGCAGCCGGTCGCCTCCATCACGATGTTCTGGCCGCGCACCACCAACTTCTCGTTCGTCTGCTGCACATCGACCATCAGGTTTTGGTATACCTTGCCGATCTTGACCATGGCACCGGTCGAAATCATGTTGAGAATGAGCTTTTGAACCGTTCCCGCCTTGAGCCTCGTTGAGCCGGTCAGTACCTCGGGACCGGGCACGGGTTCAATGGCAAGATCTGCGCTCTCCCCGATCTTCGACCCTTGGTTGCAGGCAATTGCGATCGTCTTGCACCCAGTTGCCTTGGCGTACACAAGGCCGCCCACCACATAGGGAGTACGACCGCTTGCCGCCAGGCCAACGACAAGATCCTTGTCCGAGAGTCCACGCTCCCGCAGGTCGCTCGCGCCAAGCTCCTCGCTGTCTTCGGCACCTTCGACAGCCTTGATAAACGCCGTCTCGCCTCCGGCAATGAGCCCGACAATCAGATCGGGTGACACGCCAAACGTGGGCGGACACTCCGAAGCGTCGAGTACACCCAGACGACCGCTGGTGCCTGCGCCCATGTAAAAGACGCGCCCGCCGCGCTCGAGTGCCTCAGCAGCCCAGTCGATTGCTGTGGCAACCTGGGGCAACACCTTCGTGACCGACTGGACGGCACGAAGATCCTCATCATTCATCGTCGTGACGATTTGCAGCGATGTCATCGTATCGAGGTCCATAGACCTTTGATTACGCTGTTCGGTCGTGAATTTTGTTAAATCGAGCATTTCATTCACCTCATCTTTCCTGTTTCTCGATGTAGTTTTGCTTAATGACATGCGTCGCCCGTTCGTAGTCGCTGGCAACGTAAGCAGCGTACAGGGCATCGACAACCATAAGCTGGGCCATACGCGAAGCCATGGCACCGCTGCGGACCAAGGGCTCACTCGCAGCGACGCCGAGCACGGCATCGGCCATGGTGGCAAGCTTGGATGATCCATCTACTTTGGTAACGGCCACAACGGGACAGTTGTGACGTTGAGCCTCGGCGGTGCAGTCCAGCACCTCTTGCGTCAAGCCCGAGTAGCTAAAGGCGATCGCCATATCGCCCTCATGCATGTTCTTGGCACACAAGAGCTGATCATGCCAGTCGTCGTACAGATGGCACTCTTTGTCGACACGCATGAGCTTTTGCGCCAGATCGTGCGCGACCAAACGAGAGGCACCGATACCGAACAGATTGACCGCGCGTGCCCGCTTAAGATAGGCCGCACATCGCTCCAAGACGGTGTAATCGAGCGTTCGCGCCGTCGCTTCGATCGTGCGCACGTTGCTTTTCATCACCTTCCCCACGATACGTTCGACGCTGTCATCCATGGAGATGTCCTCGAGGGCAACGTCTTTCTTGTCACCCAAGAGCGCCAGCTCGGCAATCAGTTCGCGCTGGAACTCCTTGTAGCCCGCAAAACCCAAGCGCTTGCAAAAGCGCAAAATGCTCGAGGGCGAGGAGAACGTGGCATCGGCAAGACCGCGAACGGACAGCCCGACCACCTCGTGCGGATGAGCGCTTACATATGCGATGACATTGCGTTCCGCCGGGCTCGCGCTGAGCTCACGCTCGCGAAGCCGCAAAAGCAATCCGTTTGCCATCTCAAACACCTCCGTTGAGAAGAATTAAAGACCAACGAACGATTCGTACCGGATACAAACAGCTTTTACGGTACATTGTGCCGCATCGTGGCGCACAAAGGGCGAGCGTTCTACCGCTCGCCCCTCAAATCCGACCGCTCGGAAATACGCGCGACACAAAATAATTCAACAAGGTCGCATTATCGGTAACAGGGCTGTTACCGATACCGCCTCGCGTGGGCGCCAATCGGACGTGCCGCAAACCCCTACCCCGCCTCGCGCATCCAGCGATCGAACGTCCCCACGCACACGCCCAGGCACTTTGCTGCCTGGCTGCGGGTAATATTGCCCGCCTCATAGCTATCGCGTACCAGATCAAACTGAGGAGGGCACGGCTTGCGAGGTCGACCGAAACGGACCCCTCGCGCCCGCGCCGCTGCAATTCCCTCCGCTTGGCGCCGATGGATATTCTCGCGCTCCACCTGCGCCACGTAGCTCAGCAGTTGCAGCACAATATCGGCAATCAGGGTATTAGTCACATCCGGCGTGCCGCTTGCCCTGGCGCGCGTGTCAAGCAATGGCATGTCCAACACCACAATGGCAACCCCGAGCTCCTTGGTAATGCGACGCCATTCCTCAAGAATCTCGGAGTAATTACGACCAAGTCGGTCGATAGAAAGCACCACCAGCACGTCCCCGTCTCCCAGGACGTGCAGCAGCTCGCGATAGCGCGGTCGATCGAAGTCCTTGCCGCTCGCATGGTCGGCATAAATATTCGCCGAGCCCACGCCATAGGCGCCCAGCGCATCCAGCTGCCGATTAAGATTCTGATCGCGCGAACTCACCCGCGCATAACCATACACCGTCGCCATCTCATCCCCGCTTTCTTGTAAACCTGCCAAAAAGGGACAGGTTTATTTTGGTAGGTTTTACCTCTCGAATAGCAGGTAAGCGGGCGGCCGAGCAGACGGCAAGGTAGCCATGATCCAAATGCGGAGGGCGGCCCCGAAAGACCGCCCTCCGCTCTCCCGCCATGAGTCGAGATTTGGCTAATGGATAAGCTTAAAGTCCAAGTGCCCACGCGTGGTATTGACGCGCGAGACCTCGATAATCACGCGCTGACCCAGTTCATAGCGAGTCCCCGTGTCGGCACCTGTGAGCGTGAGCGCATCCTCGTCGAACTCGAACCACTCGTTGCCCAGGCTCTTGATCGAAACCAAGCCTTCGACCTGCGTCAGGTCCAAGCGCACAAAGAGGCCCATGCTGCTGACCCATGAGACCGTTCCGGCATAGCGCTCGCCCAGGCGATCCTCATAGTACTGGGCAATCTTGATCTTTTGCGTCGCATGGCTAGCGGCATCTGCCGCGCGCTCGGCATCGCTGCATGCGCGGCAGATCTGCGGCAGAATGCGCGGCAGCGACTCGCGCCCCTTGCCGATCAGCCGCGGTGTACGGACCAGGGCGTCCTTGCCGCCGAGCTGCTCATAGGCCAACTGCAGTTTGAGCACGCGGTGCACCACCAGATCGGGGTAGCGACGGATGGGACTCGTAAAGTGACAGTAGCACGGCGCGGCGAGCGCAAAGTGGCCCTCGTTGCGCGGCTTGTACAGTGCGCGCTGCATGCTGCGCAGAAGCAGCGTGTTGACGAGCGGTGCGTTGGCCGTACCGGCGGCAGCATCAACTGCAGCCTGTAGCTCATCGGGACTCCCCAGGGCGATACCGGCAGCACGGCGATCGTCGATGATGCCCAGCTGCGCCAGCGCAACGGCGGCACCGTGCAGGCTATCGGGGCTCGGATCCTCATGCACGCGATAGCAGGCCTCGATATCACGGTCTGCCAGCCACTCTGCAACGCACTCGTTGGCGAGCAGCATGGCTTCCTCGATAAGCGACGTGGCACACGAACGCTCGCGCGCCACAATCTGCACGGGTACTCCGTCCTCATCCAATAGAGCGCGAATCTCGGCCGTGTCAAAATCGACTGAGCCGCGGGCACGACGAATACGACGGCGAAGTTCGGCGAGTTCGTTGGCGGCGACAAGAAAATCGCCGAGGTCGACGTTATAGCCGCGAGCAGTTTCCTCGCACGCAAGACCGCGCTCAAGCGCCTCCTCGCGCGAGGCCTCAGCAGCCGCAACATCCTCGGCCGCACCCTCCAGCACCCCATACTCCACCGCGCCGGCACGCACCAGCAGCGCCTCGGCGCCGTCATAGTCCATACGCACACGCGAGCGAATCACGCTGGGGTACGGATCGTAATGCCGCACGCGACCCTGCGCATCGAGTTCAATGTCAACGGTAAACGCAAGACGGTCCTCGTCAGGGCGAAGCGAACACAGGTCACAGGACAGGCGTTCGGGCAGCATGGGAAGCACGCGATCGGCCAGATACACCGATGTCGTACGATGGCGAGCCTCAAGATCGATATGCCCGTCCCAAGCCACATAGTGAGAAACGTCAGCGATATGCACACCCAGCTTGTAGCCACCCTCGGGCGTGCGCTCAAGCGAAATGGCATCGTCAAAGTCGCGCGCGTCGACCGGGTCGATCGTGATAACAAAGCGGTCGCGCAGATCGCGGCGGAGCGGGTCCTTAAGCGCCGCGGACACATCGAGCGAAAGCCCCTCGGCCTCGTCCAGCGCGGCCTCGGGATAGCTATCGGTATAGCCGTAACGCGCCATCACGTATTGAACGCCCAAATCGGGCGCGTCATCTCCGCCAATGCGGCGTTCGATCGTCACGGTGCCCGATTCCAGGCGCGTCGGGTAGGTCAAAATGCGCGCGACAACGGCATCACCCGGGTGAACGCCCAGACGATCCGCCGAGGTATCCTCGGGCAGAATGAAGAAGTCGGCCTTCAGGCGCGAATCGAGCGGCTCGATCACACCGAGCGGACCAGCGGTCTGGTACGTACCCACCACGCTTATGGCTGCGCGCTCAACCACGCCTTCGATCACGGCGCGCCGCTCACCGTGCGGGCTGTTCTTAATGCTCACGGCTACGGTATCGCCATCCATGATCTCGCGCTTACCGCGGCCCATGACCTTGTAGTCGCCGTTTTCGGTTACAACGTAGGCGCTATGCTCATGGAGCTGCACGCGCCCGGTCAGGCTCGGACGGCGTTCGCTGCGCACCGGCCCGCGCTTATTGCGAGCTCCACGCTTATGCTTGTTATTGCGCCCCATGGCGCCTCCTAACTATCGATTGCGAACTCCAAAGAGTCTACCCAAATGATCCGTTTTCCTGCCGTCCCCTAGGGATCAAAAAACGGGCCGCCCCGCAAGAGACGACCCGTTGGAAGGGATGAATTCCAGGCATGCCTACACGCGCAGGTAGCGGCGCATGGCGATGGCAGAACCAAAGAGACCGATAATCACGCCGACCAGAATCAGCGCAGCATAGGTCACCAGGTAGTACTGCATCGGCAGGGCAAACGACATCCAGCCGATGCTCTCCTGCAAACGCGGAATCATCAGATTGCGCAGCAGCTCCAGAACGCCGATGGAAAGCAGCGAGCCCAAAATGGCCTGCAGTACGCCCTCGGTGATAAACGGGCCGCGAATGAAGCCGTTGCTGGCGCCGACCAGACGCATAATCGCAATCTCACGACGACGCGCCGTGATGGACAGGCGAATCGTGTTGTTGATGAAGATGAATGCGATAAAGGTCAAAAGGCCAACGAGCACCACGGCGGCGATGCGGATGTAGTTGGTCACCTGGAACAGGCGGCTCACTTCCTCCTGGCCGTACAGCACGCTCGCGTTGACGTCGCCGTCATCCGCGATCTTCTGGAAGTCGGCGTTCTTCTTGAGCTTCTGGGCCGTGCTCTCGACCTTGGACGGATCGTCCATCTCAATTGCAAACGAAGCCGGCAGCGGGTTCTGGCCATCGAGCGCGCTCATGGTGGCGTCGGCGTTGCCCGACATCTTGCTCGTATACTCGGCCAGCGCGTCGTCCTTGTCCTTATAGGTCACGGACTTGACGTTATTCCACGTCTTAAGCTCGGCCTCAAAAGCCTGAACATCGGCCTGATCGGCGTCATCGCTAATGAACGCGTTGATGACAACCTGATCCTCGACGGTGCCGATCACGGAGTTCAGCATCGCGGAGCCCATGATGAACAGGCCGATGATAAACAGCGAAAGGAAGATCGTGATGACGGCGCCGAGCGAGGTAGTCCAGTTACGGAAGAAGTGACTGATTGCCTCTTTGAAGGAGTAGCCCACGTTAGTTGGTGCCATAGTTGCCGTAACCTCCCCTCTCCTGGTCGCGGATAACGTGGCCGCCCTCGAGGGCGATCACGCGACGGTGCATGCTATCGACCATCTCGCGGTCGTGCGTGGCGACGATCACGGTGGTGCCGGTGCGGTTAATACGCTCGAGCAGCTTCATGATGCCCAGCGAGATCGCCGGGTCGAGGTTACCCGTGGGCTCGTCGCAGATCAGCAGCGGCGGACGGTTGACCATAGCGCGGGCGACGGCGACGCGCTGCTGCTCGCCACCGGAAAGCTGGTCGGGCAGCGAGTCCATCTGATCGGCCAGACCGACCAGACGCAGCACCTCCGGCACCTGGCTGCGAATGACGCCCTTGGGCTTGCCGATGCACTGCAGGGCAAACGCCACGTTTTCGTAGGCGGTCTTTTGCGGCAGAAGCTTAAAGTCCTGGAACACGGCGCCAATCTGGCGGCGCAGGAACGGAACCTTGCGGTTCTTGATCTTCATGAGGTCCTGACCGGCAACCAAGATGCGGCCGCTCGTCGGCTTGACGTCGCGGTTGAGCGTCGACAGCAGCGTGGTCTTACCCGAGCCGGAATGACCGACCAGGAAGACGAACTCGCCCGGATAGATCTCGATGTTGATGTCGTCGAGTGCAGGCTTGTTGGGCTGTGCCGGATAGATCTTGGTGACATGCTCCATAAGGATGACGGGCTCGACACCGGCCTGCTTGGCCATCTTCTTGCGGCTGGCTTGCGGATCGATGGGCGCAAACACCGACGTAAAATCGGGGTTGTTGAGCGCGTTATCGAGGCTTGCGACCTCGGCGGCCTGATCGCTCTCGACCACCGGGGCAGCAGGCTGCGTGGGATCGGGAATAGCGGCAAAGAGACCGGACTGCGCAGGCTGAGGAACCGGCGTCGCGGGGGCCATGGGGTCGGGAATGCCGGCCATGGTAGGCTGCGGCGTGGCGGCGCCAGCCTGAGGCTGCTCCACGCGAGCGGTCACGGCCTGAACGGGCTCAAAACCCGCCGTGCCGGAAAGCGCGACATCGCTGGTGGGATTGTAGGCAAAGGGATCGGATGCCGGCTGTGCCTGATCTGCCGGCTGAGCGGGGGCCTGAGCAACAGGCTGGCCCTCTGAATCCGGAGTGGCGAAACGACTGCCCTGGACGCCCGTCTGCGTCTTGGGGGCATCATCGCCCGCACCGGAGGTACGGAAGTGGTTACCCACTGGTGCTCCTTATCGTCGTGCGTTTAAACTACATGAGCGCTTTGTATTTTAGCAGCATTAGCTTTGCTGCACATAAGAAGCATGGCGGGGTTTGGGTCTCACCGGCCGGGCGCAGGGTTACCTCCCAAATCGTCCTCGCGCATGGCCGGCATTTGTCCTGCTCCTGCGGAGCTGCGGACAAACGCCGGCCTGCGCTGCGGAAAGATTTGGGAGGTAACCCTGCGCCCGGCCTGCGGCTACTATGGGGCCGACGCACCAACTTGAGATGCTGCGCATACAAAGTTGGAAGGGTCTGAATTGCACTTTGTTGGGATGGGCCCGTTTCCCCATGGGAACTTTGCTTGGCAGGACTCTAATTTAAATTCAGCATAAACAGGGGCGCCCTCTTTGAGGACGCCCCTGTTCTGGCTTGTTTGCGGTTGTCGACGCGATACTTTGCCTCGTCTTGCCTTATGCCAAGAACTCCTTGGTGGTCGCCACGATGTTGGCGGCGTCCAGGCCATACTTGTGCAAGAGCTCGGCACCCGGGCCAGACTCACCGAAGGCGTCGTTGACGCCGATCTTCTTGAGCGGCGTCGGGCACTGCTCGCACAGGACGTCGGCAACGGCGCTGCCCAGGCCACCGATCACAGAGTGCTCCTCGACGGTCACGACGTGGCCGGTCTTGGTGGCGCTCTTGACGATCAGGTCGGCATCGATGGGCTTGATGGTGTGCATGTTGATGACCTCGGCATCGATGCCCTCGGCAGCAAGCTGCTCGGCGGCCTCGAGAGCCTCGCCGACCATCAGGCCGCAGGCGATGATGGTGACGTCGGCGCCCTCGCGCATGACAATGCCCTTACCCAACTCGAACTTGTAGGTCTCGGGGTCGTTAATAACCGACGAGGCCAGACGGGCGAAGCGCATGTACACCGGACCGTCGCACTCGTAGGCGGCGCGCGTCACGGCGCGGGCCTCGACGTCGTCGGCAGGAACGATAACGGTCATGCCGGGGATGACGCGCATGAGGGCGATATCCTCGCAGCACTGGTGTGTGGCACCGTCCTCGCCCACCGAGATACCAGCGTGCGTGGCACCGATCTTAACGTTGAGGTGCGGGTAGCCGATGGAGTTACGGACCTGCTCAAAGGCGCGGCCGGCGGCGAACATGGCAAAGGTGCTCGCGAAGGCAACGCGACCAGTGGTCGCGATACCGGCGGCGACGCCCATCAGGTTGCTCTCGGCAATGCCCACATCGAAGAAGCGGTCGGGGCAAGCGGCCTTAAACTTACCGGTCTGCGTGGCGGCGGCCAGGTCGGCGTCGAGGACCACAAAGTCATCGTGCTCGTTGGCGAGCTCGACGAGGGCCTCGCCGTAGCTTACACGCGTGGCGATTTTCTTGACGTCTGCCATCCTAGAGCTCCTCTCCGGCGGCCGTGAGCTCTGCCATGGCCTGCTCAAACTGTTCATCGTTGGGGGCCTTGCCGTGCCAGCCAACCTGGTTCTCCATAAAGGACACGCCCTTGCCCTTTGTGGTCTCGGCGATAATGGCGGTCGGCTGCCCCTTGGTGGCGCGAGCCTCGGCAAAGGCGGCGCGGATCTGGTCGAAGTCGTTGCCGTCGGCGAGCTCAACCACGTGGAACTTGAACGCGCGGAACTTGTCGGCGAGCGGCATGGGGTCGTTGACCTCTTCGACGGGGCCGTCGATCTGCAGGCCGTTGTGGTCGACGATCACACAGAGGTTGTCGAGCTGCTGGTTGCCGGCAAACATGGCGGCCTCCCAGACCTGGCCCTCCTCGCTCTCGCCATCGCCCAGCAGGGCGTACGTGCGATAAGTATCGCCCCAGTGCTTGGCGGCAACGGCCATGCCCACGGCGGCGGAGATGCCCTGGCCGAGCGAACCGGTGGACATGTCAACGCCCGGAGTGTCGTTCATGTTGGGATGACCCTGCAGGTGGCTGCCGATGTGGCGCAGCGTCTCAAGATCCTCCTTGGGGAAGAACCCACGCTCGGCGAGCACAGCGTACAGACCAGGTGCACAGTGGCCCTTGGAAAGCACAAAGCGATCGCGGTCGGCCTTGCGGGGATGGGCCGGGTCGACGTTCATTTCCTCAAAGTACAGATAGGTCATGATGTCGGCAGCGCCGAGCGAACCGCCCGGATGGCCGGACTTGGCAGCGTGCACGCCGGTGACGATGCCCTTCCTTACCTCGTTGGCAACCTTTTTGAGCTCTTCGTCGCTCATTGTGCCTTCCTTTCATCCTCATTAGACAAAATGCGCACGGCACCGAAGGTAATCCCAACACAGCCGCAATGCACGTACGTCATTCATTATGCTGGAAACTGATGGCTTTACCAGAGTTTTTATCATTATTTGAACAATTTAGCAGGCAGAACCGCTGATGAAACGGTTTATCAATGTGAACGTCTTTTGGATGGGACGCAGTCGGCCCTACGCGCTAATGTCCTTGAATCCCTCGCCGAAAGCTTCCGTAACGTCGGCGACCGTCACAATGGCGTGAGGATCGCGCTCGCGCACGATCGTCTTGAGGGTATTGAGCTCTCGACGGCTCACGATGACCATGATCACCGGCTTCTCGGCACCCGAATACATGCCAGTCGCCTTAAACTTGGTACAACCACGACCCAGGCCATACATGATATCGGCAGCGATATCAGGGAACTTGTCCGAGATGATGAGTACCATACGGCGTTTGTTGCCACCATCGACCACGGCATCGATCACGTAGCCGCTAATGACCATCGAAAGGCCTGCATATAGTGCATTTTCGATTGAAAAGACCGGAGCCGACAGCGCACATACGGCAACATCGATCGCCATGACGGTCGAGCCCACGGGCAGCGAGGTATTACGCGAGATGATTTGGCCAATCGTGTCCGAGCCGCCGGTGTTGGCGCCGGCGCGCAGCACCATGCCATAACCGATGCCCGTGATGATGCCGCCCCACATAGCGGGCAGCATCAGATCGGCATGTGCCAGCGGCGCCACAAACGGAGCGAACAGGTCGGTGAAAAAGCCCAGCAGCACAAAGCCCGTCGCCGTCTGCACCACGTAGAACATGCCGCCCTCGCGCATAACGACCAGCAGCAGCAAGGCGTTCATCACGATCGTCTGAATACCAACGGGAAGCGATAGACCGCGCGATGCGCCGACCGCCTGGATAATGGTGGCAAGGCCCGTAACGCCACCGGCAGCAAGGCCGTTGGGAATCAAAAACAGGTCGGTCGCAATAGCGGCCAGAGCGCACCCCAACATAATCTGGGGCAGGTCGTGAAAGAAGTTCATCGAAAGAATGCGCTTAATGTCCAGACGATATGCCATGCTGCCTCCCTCAAAAAAGCGCACCCAAACGGATGCGCTTCGAACTTCTTGCTGTATTCGATTCTACCGATTCGCCGGACAAAAACCACCCCTGCGCAGGGTTTATTCCGGATACAAACCCGTCCAACCGTTGGGCTTAGCATCGGCTTGAAGCCGCCCGATGTTTTAGATCTCCGAGCCTTCTGCGTCAGCGTTGCCGGTGGCCCAGCGATGGTAGCCAATAACAAATGGGTCCAGGTCACCATCGTCAAGAACGGCCTCGACATTGCTGGTCTCCACGCCCGTGCGTAGGTCCTTGACCATCTGATACGGGTAGAGTACGTAGCTGCGAATCTGGTTGCCAAAACCAATCGTGGTCTTGGGTCCGCGGATCTCATCGAGCGCCTCAGCACGCTTCTCGAGCTCAATCTCGTACAGGCGAGCCTTGAGGATCTGCATGCACGCGGCCTTGTTCTGGATCTGGCTGCGCTCGTTTTGGCAGGTGACCACAATGCCGCTGGGAAAATGCGTCACGCGCACGGCGGAGTCGGTGGTGTTAACGCCCTGGCCGCCCGGGCCGCTCGCGTGGTACACGTCCACGCGGATGTCATCGGGACTGATTTCGATGTCGATATCATCGGGTAGCACGGGGATGACCTCGACGCCGGCAAACGTGGTCTGGCGGCGCTTCTTGTCGTCGGTGGGGCTAATGCGAACCAAGCGGTGGACGCCGGCCTCGGCGCGCAGCATGCCAAATGCGTCCTTGCCCTCGACGGTAAAGGTCGCGCGGTCGATGCCGATGACCTCAGCAGCGGGGCAGTCGTTAATCGTGACCTTCCAGCCGCGACGCTGGCAGTACTTCATGTACATCTTAAAGAGCATGAAGGTCCAGTCCTGGGCCTCCAGACCACCCTGTCCGGGCTTGATGGTCACAATGGCATCGCCGTGATCGAACTCACCGGTAAACCAGCTCGAAAGCTCAAGCTCATCGATGGCACGGGCCAGGCGCTCAGCCGTGGCTGTAGCCTCCTCGCGAAGGGCGGCGGCATCGGGGTCATCCCCCATCTCCTCGGCAAGCTCCAGCGCGGCGCGGGCATCGGAAAGCTCGCCGCGCGCGTTGTCCACGGCAGCAATATCTTCCTTGGTGCGCGCGATTTCCTCCATGGTGGCACGGGCGGCGTCGGCGTCATCCCAAAAGCCGGGGGCCACGCTTTTGGCCTCGAGCTCGGTCACGCGCGTGCGCTTTTCGTCCAAGTGGAGATACGACTCGACCTCGCCGAGCCGGTCCGCAAACGCGTCCAGCTCGGCGGGCGTTACCTCTAAAGCCTCAGCCATTAACGATTCCTGCCGTGGCAGTACTTAAACTTCTTGCCGCTACCGCAGGGGCACGGGTCGTTGCGGCCCACGTTGACGTACGGATCGTCGCTCTCGGACTTGCGATAGGTGGTCACCTTGCCACCGTTGTTGACGGCAGCCGGACCACCCTGGACAGCCGTGCGGGCCTGCACCTGCGCCTGTTTGCGCAGCACCGAGTCACCGTTGTCACCATCGACCTCGGCAGGACCGGAGAAGTGCGCACCCTCGAGCGCGGGCTCCTCCTTGTGCTCCACGGCACGCGGGGCAGCCTTGATCTCGATGCGCAGAACCGTGCGCAGGTAATCCTCGTACATGGTATCGACGAGCATCTGGAACGCGCCGTAGGCCTCGGTCTTATACTCAACCAGCGGGTCGCGCTGGCCAAAGCCGCGCAGGCCGATACCGGTCTTGAGGTAGTCCATTTCCTGCAGGTAGTTCATCCAACGCGTATCGATGACGCGCAGCATGACCTGGGTATTGAGCTCGCGCATCAGGTTCTCGCCCAGTCGCTCGGCCTTCATGTTGTAGCACTTCTCAACATAGGCCAGGACATCGGCGGCCAGGGCCTCAAAGTCCTCGTCGGGGAACTGAGGGGTATCGATATGCCCGGTCAGCTCGACGACCCACTTACGCAGACCCTCAAGATCGCGCTCGCCCTCGTGGCTGTCCTTGGTGCAGAACTCCTGAACACAGCGGTACACGGTATCGTGCATGACCTCGGTGATGTGATCGGTCAGGTCCTTGCCGTCCAGAATCTTGTTGCGCTCGGCGTAGATGACCTGGCGCTGCTTGTTCATGACGTCGTCGTACTCAAGGACGCTCTTACGCATGGAGAAGTTGATGCTCTCGACCTTGTGCTGGGCGCTCTCGACGGCCTTGGAAATGATCTTGTGCTGGATGGGCATGTCGTCGCCCATATCGGCCGTGACCATCATCTTGGAGACGCGGTCCATCTTGTCGCCGCCAAACAGGCGCATCAGATCGTCCTCGAGCGACAGGTAGAACTGGGTCTCGCCCGGATCGCCCTGACGGCCGGAGCGGCCGCGCAGCTGATTGTCGATACGACGGGACTCATGGCGCTCGGTGCCGATGACGGTCAGGCCGCCGGCGGCAAGCACGCGCTCGCGCTCGGCCTTGCAGGTCTCCTTGGCCTCGGCGTTAAACTGCTCGAGCTGCTCGGGCGTCACGTCCTCCATGGTCAGGCCCTCGTACTCAAGGCGCTCGCGCACCAGCTCGTCGGGGTTGCCGCCCAGCAGGATGTCGGTACCACGACCGGCCATGTTAGTAGCGATGGTCACGGCGCCGTAGCGTCCGGCCTGGGCAACGATATGAGCCTCGCGCTCGTGATGCTTAGCGTTGAGGACCTCGTGCGCGATGCCGCGCTTGGTAAGGGCGGCCGACAGCTTCTCGGAGCTTTCGATGGAGACGGTGCCCACCAGGACCGGCTGGCCCTTGGCGTGACGTCGCTCGACGTCATCGGCAACGGCGTTGTACTTGGCCTGGATGGTGCGGTACACCAGGTCCTCATGGTCAACACGCTGAACGGGCTTGTTGGAGGGGATGACCTCAACGGGTAGCTTGTAGATCTCGCGGAACTCGGCATCCTCGGTGAGTGCCGTACCGGTCATGCCGGAGAGCTTGTCATACAGACGGAAGTAGTTCTGCAAGGTGATGGTGGCCAGCGTCTGGTTCTCCTCGCGCACGAGCACGCCCTCTTTGGCCTCGATGGCCTGGTGCAGGCCCTCGGAATAGCGGCGGCCTTCCATGATGCGGCCAGTGAACTCGTCGACGATCTTGACCTCGCCGTTAGTGACCACGTACTGCTTGTCGCGATGGAACATGTACTGGGCCTTCAGCGCCTGCTGCAGGTGGTTGACCAGCTGGCCCGAAAGGTCGGCATAGATGTCCTCGATACCCAGGCGGCGCTCGATCTTCTTAAGGCCGCGCTCGGTGGCGGCAATGGTGTGCTTGGCCTCGTCCATGACGTAGTCGCCCGTGGGCTCTACGTCCTCGGTGGCGGTGAGCATGTCGTGCGAGACGTCCTCGCCGCGCTCAAGGCCGCGCACGGCACGCGCGAAGTCCTTGTAGGTGCTGGCGGACTTGGTGCCGGCACCCGAGATGATGAGCGGGGTACGTGCCTCGTCGATCAGGATGGAGTCGACCTCGTCGACGATGGCGTAATGGTGGCCGCGCTGCACGCGCTGCTCGGGGCGAGTGACCATGTTGTCGCGCAGGTAATCGAAACCGAACTCGGAGTTGGTGCCGTAGGTGACGTCGGCCTGGTAGGCCGGACGCTTGAGCTCGAGCGGCATATTGTTCTGGAGCAGACCGACGGTCATCCCCAGGTACTTATAGATGCGGCCCATCCACTCGGAGTCGCGCTTTGCCAGGTAATCGTTGACGGTAACGACATGCACGCCCTTGCCGGCAATAGCGTTGAGATAGCCAGCCAACGTGGAGACGAGGGTCTTACCTTCGCCGGTCTTCATCTCGGCGATGTGGCCCTCGTGCAGTGCCATGGCGCCAATGAGCTGCACGTCAAAGTGGCGCATACCCATGGTGCGCTTGGAAGCCTCACGCACGGTGGCAAAGGCCTCGGGGAGCATATCGTCGAGCGACTCGCCGTTGGCGTAGCGCTCACGGAACTTATCGGTCTGGGCGCGGAGCTCCTCCTCGGTCATCTTCTCAAACTGGGGCTCAAGACCGTTGATCTGGTCGACGATCTTGTAGTAGCGCTTAAGGTCCTTATCGGATCCAAAGGACAGCAGCTTTGACATGAATCCCATGTGGTTTTCCTTTTTGGCCATCGCCCACGCCGTGCAGCTGCGGGCGAGTTAAACACAGATGATTGTACTTTAGCCAAACAAGGCGCGGCCTATACGGTCGACCTCGACCGCCACGTAATAACTATGACCAACCTGCCACAATGGGACAGGTTTATTTTGGCAAGTTTTATCTGAGCAAACGCCGTCTCTCTGCCATTTGGTGCCACGGGGACAGGTCAGCTTGCACCAATAAAAAGAAAAGGGCCGCGCACCCAAATGGATGCACGGCCCTCATGCCATGAATGCGAGCGATTCTCTCGGCGAGCTATTTACTCAGCAGCCTCGGTGGTCTCGGCCTCTGCAGCGGCCTCCTCGACGGGAGCCTCTGCAGGAGCCTCGGCGGCCTGCTTGGCAGCCTCCTCGGCAAACTTTGCGGCACGCTTAGCCTTCTCGGCAGCCTTAGCCTCAGCGGCGGCCTTGCGAGCAGCCTCGGCCTCAGCAGCCTTGGCGGCCTTGGCAGCCTTGGCCTCCTCAGCCTTCTTGAGCTGGGCGGCAGCGGCGCCACCGAACTTGTCGGCGAAGCGCTGGACGCGTCCACCGGTGTCGACGAACTTCTGCTGGCCGGTGTAGAACGGGTGGCACTCGTTGCAAAGCTCGACCTTCATCTCGGACACGGTAGCGTGCGTCTTGAAGGTGTTGCCGCAGGAGCACGTCACCGTGCACTCGACATACTGGGGATGGATACCCTGCTTCATGGTAGGACTCCTTATTGGTCAGGCGCTGGTTACCGATCAGCGCATAAGGCGTCTTGGTTTCCGACCAAGACAACAAACTCGGCTATGGTACCACGGCGCCGCGCGTCCCACAAAAGGTTCACGGTCTTTTCGGAACGACACGAATCTGACCCATCGAAACACATCTCCACCGTTCCTTCAACTGGGAAAATGCCGTCCCCGGGGCCTGAGAAGGGCCCCGGGGACGTTCGACTGACTGCGGGAACGGCCTTTCCGCTCAATGTGTTCGGCTGAGATCGGAAATCAACCAAACTGAACTAGGTTCAGTTGACATGGTTAAAAACGAGGGGCGACGCTTTTGCGTCACCCCTCGTCCCGGCCGGTTGCTTTAGTTGTACACACGGTAGTTACACTTGAACTGGGTTATGTGTCCATAGTTGGAGCGGTACCAACCCGACGTATAGCTGATTGCCTCTGCGCCTAGATAGTCGTAGCCCTTGTTGTAGTGAAGCTGACGGTAGGTCGTGTCGTACTCTGCTACGTAAAACGTGTCTCCAGAGAAGGCTTTGTACCGGTCTTTAACCGTCGAAGCCATGTACGCGGGTTCGACATCGCCTTTCTCCCCGTTGAGCGCATAGACGGGTGCCGCGATTCCGCATAAAGCCGTTGCCACGAGGATGGCGTAGACAGCCATGCGCGACGCATTGGACTTCAGCTGTTCAAATAGTTTCATGTCATTCGCCTCCCTCGTATGTATCGAGGTATTCCTGCTTGAGCGTCTGCGAGGA